>NZ_JBSGBN010000015.1:0-105346 GCF_053601275.1 Streptomyces sp. NPDC004752
CGCGACCACCACCGAGTCACCGCCGTCCGCCACGTCCTCGACGACCAGGGCCGACAGCCCGGAAAACACCGTCCCCACAAGGGAGTTGACATCCACCACAAGACCATGATCAAAGACGGCTACTCAACGTCACCACCGACTACGGGCCAGAGCCGTCGGCTGGACAGACCCTGTCTTGGGTCCATTCGGTAGTCCCGTCTGGCATCCCGCCGCCCGCATCAGGCGGCGAGCCAGTCTGCTCGCCGCCTGAAGGCGTCGGCGGCGTCATACGGTGCAGTTCGGGGGCAGGAGTCGGGCGAGCCAGTCGGTGCGGGTTCGGCGGGCTGTGGCTGAGATGTTCGCCTGCGGGTACAGGGCGTCGAACCCGTGGAAGCCCCCCGCCCAGACGTGAAGTTCGGCCTGGCCGCCGGCCGCCCAGATGCGGGTGGCGTAGTCGGTGTCCTCGTCGCGGAAGACTTCGGCGGAACCAGTGTCGATGTAGGTGGTCGGCAGACCCGAGAGGTCGTCGGCCAGTGCGGGCGAGGCGTATGGGGACACCTCGTCGTCGGTGAGGCCGCCGAGAACGGCGCCCCATCCGAACTCGTTCATCTCGCGGGTCCAGACGCCGGGCTCGCCAGAGTACTGGCGGCTGGAGGTGCTGGTGTTGCGATGGTCGAGCATGGGGCAGATCAGCATCTGCGCCGCGATTGCCGGAGTGCCGAGATCGCGGGCCAGCAGGGTGACACCGGCCGCGAGGCCGCCGCCCGCGCTGGCGCCGGCGACGACTGTCCGGGCGGGGTCGATGCCCAGCTCTTCGGAGTGTTCGGCGATCCAGAGCAGTCCCTGGTAGCAGTCGTCGACCAGGGCGGTTCCGGTGGCCTCGGGCGCCAGCCGGTAGTCCACGGAGACCACGACCGCGCCGAAGGTGTCGAGCCACTCCAGCGGGATGTCGATCTGCGAGAAGCGGTCGCCCATGACCATCCCGCCGCCGTGCATCCAGTAGATGCA
Organism: Streptomyces sp. NPDC004752; assembly: GCF_053601275.1. Lineage (NCBI taxonomy): Bacteria > Bacillati > Actinomycetota > Actinomycetes > Kitasatosporales > Streptomycetaceae > Streptomyces > Streptomyces sp. NPDC004752. The sequence continues at coordinate 988 of NZ_JBSGBN010000015.1, forward strand.
GGGTGCGGCGGTGGTGCGGTCGGTGTTCGCGGGGCTGAAGACCGACAGGGGGATCGGGGCACCGTCCCTGGCGGGCACGATGATCTCGCGCCGGTCGACTGGCCGGTGTGCGAGCAGGGACTCGATTGGCGCCGAGGGCAGCTGGCGCAGTTGCGCGAGTATTTCCGGGCTGAGCTGGGACATCAGCGGCATGTCGGCCAGCAGCTCACGCAGTTCAGGGTCCAGGGCGGGTCGTGGCATGGTCATGTCGTGGGCCTTTCGCGGGATGATGCCGGACGGTCGGACGAGGACGGGGGCCGCCTCGGCAGGCGCCGAGGCGACAGGAGGGTGGGGATCGATCCGGGGGCTTCAGAAGGCGGTTTTGCCACGGACCGGGACGTAGTCGGTGTACTCGGACTCCTTGGCCAGCAGTCCGTCGATCTGCGCCACGATGGCCTGGGCGGCCTCGCCGGCGAAGATCCGGTGGTGGTCCTCCTCGCTGGTCCAGCCCTCGGTGACGTGAACGACGTCGGGGTCGGACGCGGAACGGCAGACGAGGTAGACGATGCAGTGTTCGCTCGCGCCGGGGCTGCCCTCGTTCAGGCCGGTCAGTAGCAGGTCGACCAGCCGGCCGCCCATGCCGGGCTTGGCGGTCAGGGTGGCGTTGAAGCCGTACTTGGCGATCATGGATGCCTTCTTCTCAGTGGTGGAGTGAGGTGATTCCATTCAATCGTTCTGACCTGCGGAAACGTTAGAATGATGCTCGCTTCTACTTGCACGATCCTCGCAGTCACAGGATCCGCGGCGAGGAATGGTGCTGCAATGGAGGCATGTACCTCGAAGAGCTCCGCACCCTGCTGGCCCGGCACGCCCGCCCCGACTGGACCACGGCCATTGATGGCGTCCTCATCTCGAAGGTCGACCGGTCGGACCCGCCGACGCCCTCCATGTCCGGCACGGTGCTCGCAGTCATTGCCCAGGGCGCCAAACGCCTTGCCCTGGGCGGCCGCGTCTACGAGTACGGCGCCGGGCAGTACCTGGTCGCATCCGTCGACCTGCCCGTCACTGGACAGTTCACCCAGGCCGACCCCGAGCAGCCGGCGCTGGGGCTCGGTCTCACGCTGGAACCGTCCGCCGTCGCCGAACTGCTGCTGCAGGCCGGGCCCGGAGACACCCCCCGCGCCGGCGGAGGCACGCCGTCGGGGATCGCCGTCAGCGACGCGCCGCCCGCGCTGCTCGACGCGGCGGTCCGGCTGCTGCGCCTGCTGGACGAACCTCGTGATCGGGCCGTACTGGCCCCGCTGGTCAAACGAGAGATCCTGTGGCGCCTGATCACCGGCGAGCAGGGCGCGGCCGTGCGCCAGCTCGGCCTCGCCGACAGCGGCCTCAGCCACGTCTCCCGGGCCGTGCGCTGGATCCGCGACCACTACGCCGAGCCCTTCCGGGTCGAAGACGTGGCCCGCATGTCCGGCATGAGCGTCTCCGCCTTCTACCGCAACTTCCAGGCGGTGACCGCGATGAGCCCCATCCAGTTCCAGAAACAGATCCGGCTTCAGGAGGCCCGGCTGCTGCTCGCCACCCACCCGGGCGACGTCACCGGGATCGGCCACCGCGTCGGCTACGACAACCCGTCACAGTTCAGCCGCGAGTACCGCCGCCAGTTCGGCGCACCCCCCAGCAAGGACGCCGCGCGCCTGCGGAACACGGTGCGCACCCCCGCAGGCGTCCTGTCCTGAGTGAGGCGGCACGGCGCAGGAGGATCGTGCAAGAGGAGGCGAGGATAGTTCTATCATTTACGCAGGTCAGAGCGATTCAATGGGATCACCAGTTCTTCCGCAGGACAGGAAAATGCCTGTCTATCCGCGGATCCCACAACATCGCAAGGGTCACGGCATGAAGACAGTTCTGATCACTGGAGCCTCCTCCGGATACGGGCGGGAAACCGCCCTCTACTTCCACTCGCAGGGGTGGAACGTCATCGCCACGATGCGCACCCCGCGTGCGGGCGTCCTTCCCGAGCCGGACCGGCTCCGCGTCGTCGAGCTCGACGTGACCAAGCCCGAGTCCATCACCGCCGCGTTTGAGGCAGCGGGGCCCATCGACGTCCTGGTCAACAACGCGGGCGTCCCCTCGATCAGCGTGTTCGAAGGCACCCCCATGGCCCGAGTGCGGGAGATCTTCGAGACCAACACGTTCGGCGTGATGGCGACGACCCAGGCGGTGCTGCCCCAGTTCCGCGAGCGCGGCTCCGGCGTGGTGGTCAACGTGACCTCCAGCGTGGTGCTGGGACACATGCCGCTCTCGGCCGTTTACAAGGCGAGCAAGATGGCCATCGAGGGGTTCACCGCATCCCTCGCGCTCGAGCTCGCGCCCTTCGGCGTGCAGGCGAAGACGGTCGAACCGGGTGCCTGCCTGACGACGAACTTCGCAGCCAGGGCGACGAACGGCGCCTCGCTGGACGAGCTGGTCCCGGCGCCCTACGCACCGTGGGCGAAGAAGGCCATGGACGACTTCACGGGCCAGGACCTGTTCACCGAGGAGAGCGACGTCGCCGAGACGGTGTGGCGAGCCGTGCACGACACGACCGGCCAGCTGCGATTCCCGGCCGGTCCCGACGCGGTCTGGCTCGCCCAGGCGAAGTGATCAACCAGCAGGAAAAGTAACGTCGTTCTGATGTCACGAGCCGGCCCCCGCGCACACGCACGGGGCCGGCTCGCTGTCTGGCGCCCACACCGACGAACGGGAACCCGAACCAACGACGAGAAGCCGGACTGTAGTACGGGAGACGAACACTGCCTGGCCGAAGGTCCGGCACGGAGGGGCGCCAGGCATCGGCGGCCAAGGCACGGGGCTCAGGATCATTCGCGCTGGATCCCCCCAACGTCCATGGCATTGTAGGGACGGGTAGCGATGACCGCCTCGGTGCGGATGACCTCGTCGAAGCGGCCATCGGGCTGAAGGCGAGCAGGGCCTCCCGCAGGTCACGTTCGAGCCGTACTTCGCCCCAGCAGTCGTTTCCATGCGGCACACCGCCCCCTCATCAGGCCGGGGCACCGCGGGAATTCCACGAAGCCGGGGTCAGTTCATGTGGGTGGGCAGGGAAGGGCATGGCCGGTTTCCCAGGCCCAGGCGGCGATGCCGACGCGGTTCGCGACACCGAGCTTGGCCTGGATTGGCAACGTGGGTTTTGACGGTGTCGATCGAGATGAACAGCTCGGCCGCGATGTCGGCGTTGGAGCGCGCGTGCGATCAGCCGGGTCAGCTCAGTCTCGCGGGGCGTGAGGGGGTTTGCGCCGACCGGTTGTCTCCCGGAGGCCGGTACGGAGAGCTGTCTCCCTCATGTCGTAGGCACCCTGGTGGCCGCTGACCGAGCGGTGCCGGTCCTTCCATGCGGTGATCACCGGCTCGATCAACGGCCACTGCTCGTCCGATAAGACCGACCGGCAAATGGATCACTTGAGGCGTCGGGTGGTGGGACGGCCATCCCAGCGGTAGCGCTTGGTCGCGCGTCGGATGAGCATGCGGAGTGTGACGAGGGCGGCGGCGAGGTAGAGGTAGAAATCCACGGCCTCACCGCGCTTCTCGGTGCAGCGTCTCAGCTTGCCGTAGTCGTTCATCCAGGAATGCGTGCGCTCGACCACCCAGCGTTTCCCGGCCTGGACCGGAGTCGGGACGCCCTTGCGGGCGATCTCGGCCGTGAAGCCCAACTCGGCTATCAGTGCACGCGACGTGGCGCTGTCGTAGCCGCGGTCCAGGTTGACGTTGACGTCTTCGGGCATCGCGCCGAGCTGTGTGCGGGCCGCCGCCAAGGTCGGGCCGAGCAGGGGCGAGTCATGCCGGTTGGCCCCGTCGGAGACGGGGCCAACCGGGATGCCGCAGGCGTCGGAGGCGACCGGGCGTTTCAGCCCCTGCTTGCCCCGGTCGACGGGTGACCGCCCCGCCTTCTCGCCACCGGACGGGGCCTTGGTGATGCAGCCGTCAACCGAGATCTCGGTCAGTCCCAGCCCGATCACGCGGTCGTAGGCTTCCAGGGCGAGGGCATGAACCTTCTCGGATATCCCTAGCTGGGCCCACTCTTTGACACGCCGTCGGATGGTGCGGTCGGAACATCCGGGACTGGAGATGCGCTCGTAGCCGGAGCCGTGGACCAGCGCAAGCACGATATGTTCGAAGACGGTCCGGTCAGGGACTCGGCGGCGGTGGCAGCCCAGCGGATGGTCGGCAACGAACGCCGCCCGCGCGGGCAGGAGCGCGGCGAACTGGTCCCACAGGGGTTCGAGCACAAGGCCAGGGAGTTAGTGCGTTGTGGCCAACCGAGCGGTGTTCGAGGCAACTGCGTGGGTGATCATTCGGTCACGGGTGCCATTTGCGAGATGTGCATGAAGGAACGGGCCCCTTGGTAGAGACGCGGTTGAGTCGGCCGATCTCGCCAAGGAGGCCCGTTGTCGGGCCAGTTCACCGCCGACGCCGTCGGCGAGTCCACTTCGGTCACCCCGGAGTGTGACTGCTACGTCCACCGGTTCGGGGCGATCGCGCCGGGGTGCCGGCTGCCCCGGTATCCGAGCGACATGACGGACGCGGGGTGGGCCGAGGTGTGCGCGGCGATGCCGGTGCCGGCCTGGCTGGAGGGCCGGGGCGGACGGCCGGAGGAGCATTGCCACCGCGAGATGATCAACGCAGTGCGCCACCTGGTCGACAACGGCGTCAAGTGGCCGGCCCTGCCCGCGGATCATCCCTGGTGGCGGGCCGTCTACGACTTCTTCCGGCGCTGGCGGGGCTACGACAACATCCGCGAACTGTACGAACGCCTGCGCCGCAGCGCGCGCACGCGGCGCGGACGTAACACCGAGCCGAGTGCGGGGATCATCGACTCCCAGTCGGTCGACGGCTCCGAGACCGTCGGCGAGAACAGCCGCGGATACGACGGCGGCAAGATGCGCGACGGGCGCAAGCGCCACGTCCTCACCGACAGCGAGGGCCTGCTGCTCGAGGTGACCGTCACCCCGGCCGACGTGCACGACTCCAAGGCCGCCCCCGCCTTGATGGAGAAGTTCATGGCCGAGCCGGGCCGGCTGCTGAAGCTGGTGTGGGTCGACTCCGCCCACCAGGGCCAGGCGTTGGCCGAGGCGTTCGCTCGTCACAGCGTGCGCGTCGAGGTGGCGCGCCGCCCCGACGGGCAGCGCGGTTTCACCGTGCCGGCCCGCCGCTGGGTGGTCGAGCGCACGCTGAGCTGGCTGTCCCGCTCACGTCGTCTCAACCGTGATCACGAGCGCCGCAGCGACCACCACGAGCAGATGGTGTGGTGGGCCGCCTCGATCAGGCTGACCCGCCGCCTGGCCGGGGACGCTCCACGCTGGCCGGAGCAACGGGCCCATCGGTCGTCTGCGGCGCTGGTCTGAACAGCCCGTTCTCGCGCACCAGCCAGCCGCGCGCCTCGAGCGTGTAGGCGCGATGGCGTACCTTCTCCACCTCGTTCTTCTCCGCCGGTCGCCCGAGCCTGTGTGTCAACTCGGCGCCGGACAGCGGATCCCCGGCGGCCGCGACAACGCGGAACACCTCGCGATACAGCCCGCACAACGCCTCTTCGCCCAGACCCGGATGCCACTGCGGCGGACGCTCGTTATACCCAGGCTCCACGCGGACAGGCCCCGGCCCCACCTCGGTACCAGCGTCGACCGGCACGGCGGCGACACCGCCCGCCCCCACCTCGGCGAGCGCCTGCACGCGTTCCTCCCGGGCCACCCGGGCACGCTCGGCCCGCTCCGTGGCCGCGGCAACCTCCTCCTGGGCCTGGCTCAGCACCTCCATCCACGACTCCAGCTCCTCCCGCGCCCGCGCCTCACGCTGTTCGAGCAGACCGATCACCGACGGCATCGCGCCCTCCAGGCCCGACAACAACCGTCCACTGCCTGCCCCTACCCCTTCGCGATCATGCCCCGAACAGCAAGAAACCCCTGCTCATCGGGCAGGAGTTCCGTTTGCCACAACGCTCTGAGCTGGCCATTCCTGTGCTCAGGTTCTGAGCTGGCCGTCAAGATCTGTGCGACCGTCTTGGCGATTTCGAGAGTGTCGACGTGGTGGCTGGTGTCGAGGGTCAGCAGGGGGCCGCCCAAGCGGAGCGGCCCTGTGTAGGTGGCGCGGATGGCTGCCACGCGTTCGGCGACCTGGGCAGAGGTGAGCTGCGGGTCCAGGTGGCCGGGGTGCCGGGTGCGCGTGCGGAATCGTTCGGCAGCGAGGGCGGCGTCGCAGTCGCAGTGAACTTCGATCAGGAGGTCGGCGAGGCTCGTGAGCCTTCCGGGGGCGGTGTCGTGGTGCCACCAGTTGTCGAGAATGGCACGGCTGGCATCCGCGGCCAGTGCGAACAGGATGTCGTCACTTGCTTGGCTCAACCTGTGGCGCCATGCCTCGTCGCCGACTCCGAGGGAGTCGAAGAGGGACTCCAGGATCACGTCCTTGTCGATCACCGGGAGGTCCAGATGTCGGGCCAGACAGCGGGCCAGAGTGCTCTTTCCGCTTCCTGGCAGCCCTGATACGACAACGAACGCAGCGGTAGTCACGGGGCGAGTATCCCGTTGCGGTTGAGTGTCCAGGTAGACCAATGTGTCGTCGGTGTCGAGCCGTCGGAAGCGTCCTGCTGGTATGGGCCGGTCATGCCGTGCTTGGTGGATGCCCCGGGGCACATGTGAGGGGTGCCAGCAGGCCCCGGGGCCACGGCGCACGGTCCAGGGCGGGGCCGTGCGCCGTTCCGCGTCGTCCGTCAGCCGATCGTGTTGGTCAGGCCGGCGGACAGGTATGTCACCTGGCGCTCCTCCTTCTCACTCCGCCACGGCTCGATGAGTTCCAGGAGGGTGCCGGTCTTCGGGGCGATGATCACCTTGGTGGTGCCGACGCCACCGTGGTAGGCCAGCTCCGTCCCGGTGCGCCCGGTGCTGTCCTTGACGGTGCCGACGACGGTCACGCTCTTCAGTTCGGCCAGCGCCCGGAACACGCCGCTGCGCAGTTGCGGGCTGGCGGGGGCGTTGGCGAGGAGGGTGATCGCCTGCACGAAGCCGAGCGTTCCCGCGTCCTCGTCCTCGTCAGCGGAGGCCTTGGTCGTGGTCTCGATCTGCCGCAGCAGCTGCGCCGGGTTCGTGGTCAGCCTGTCCAGACCGTTCCAGTCGTAGGTCTTCGACCCGAGCCTCCAGCCGGGAAACCGTGTCTTGCGGGGGGTCTTGCCGGAGGTGACGTAGGTAGCGTCCATGGAGCGCGTGATGTACGACTCGGCGGAATTGGTTTGGACCTTCCAGTACCTCCCCGAGCCGGCCGACCGCGTGGCGGCGACCTCGGCGACGTTGTTCAGGAAGACCGACGCGGACTGCGCCTGTGTCCCGTGCCGGGTGCCCGCTCCCATGTTCACGCCCGTCACCGTGACGCCGGCCGCGACCGCGGCCAACGCCAGGACGGAGAGAACGCGACGGCGCTTGCGCAACGGCGTCACCACGGCGTCCTGCCGTACCTCCACCCGGGGGGCGGCCTGGCCCGCGTCCTCCCGCACGGCCTCCTCGACCGCCGCCAGCGCCCGGGCCAGCACTTGCGCCGACGGGGGCTCGACCCGGCCCGCCGCCTGCAGCGCCTTGGCGCCCGGGAAGTCCATCAGTGCCTGCCGCTCGGTCATGCCCGTCTCCTCCGTGTCGTGTGTACTCATGCCAGGTCTCCTGTCATGGCAGGGCGCCGGCCCGCCTGGCGGGCCGGCCCGAGCCGTTCGCGCAACCGGCCCCGGGCCCGGTGCAGCCGCGAGCGGGCCGTCCCTGACGGGATGCCCACGGCGGCGGCCGCCTCGGCCGGCGTCAGTTGCTCCCAACTGACGAGGAGCATCACCTCCCGCTCCTCTACGGGCAGTTCGGCCAGCGCGCCGCGCAGCGCGGGCGCCAGCGCCGCCGCGTCCAGCCGCTGGTCCACCGCTTGCCACGGGTCGGTGACCTGTTCCCCCGGCGGGACCTCTGTCCGCGCGGCCCGCCGCACAGTGCCGGCGAGGACGTTGCGGGCCACCCCGAACAGCCAGCCTCGCGCGGATCCGCGCGAGGCGTCGAAGGTGCGCCGCGCGGCGAACGCCTGCAGCCAGGCCTCGGCCAGCAGATCGTCCGCCGCGCCGGGCATCCGCCGCGCGAAGTAGCCGTGCAGGGCCGCCGAGTACCTCTCGACCAGGGGCGTGAACTCCGCCGGATCCTCGGCGGACATGGACAGTTGGGTGTCACTGTCACGATCGCCGTACGCGTCGTGCTCCGATTCCACGGAAGCTCCCTCTCCGACCGCCGGACGACGGTCTCACCCCGTACTTGTCACACCGCGCCGATTGCGTTCGCGCCCCACCCCAGCAAGGGCGGCAACAACGATGGGGCGTCATGTCGCCCGGCGCATCGCCGCCTCATCGCGACGGCATCGCACGTCGGTTCGGACTGCGGGCGGGGCGGCTCTGGAAAGCGGCGCACACCAAGGCCCGGCCGCGCGCGCCAGTGGCGGCGCAGATCTCTACGTGAAGGGTGAGAGCTCTGAACTTAGAACTCCTAACCTCGCTGTTTGGCTTGGGTACGACTGCTGTTGAGGCGGAAAAACAAAAGTGCCCTTCCGGCCTGGGACGATGAACCTTGCTGAGAGGGTTCTGTCGGTCCAGGCGGAGGGCACTTTCTACGTGCAGGCTATCGGGTTGCGTCCCAGGGTCCAGGTCAGTGCCGATGCTTCGGGGGTGGTCGGGCATGCCGGGGCACGGCTGCTGGCGGATCTCGCTGATGCCACCGGGCTGACCGCCGCGTACTCCACCGCTCTCAGGCCGCCTCGGCCGCGCGGGACCTGACATGATCCAGGCCGGATCGCTACCGACCCGGCGGTGATGATCGCTGACGGCGGCGAGGCCATCGCGGACCCGGCCGTGCTGCGGGACCAGGCAGAAGTGTTCGGCGCTGCCGCCTCGACACCGACGGCCTGGCGGCTGCTCGCCGATGTCGACGAGACTGCCCCCGCCTCGCCGGCGGCTGCCCGTGCTTCGGCTCGGGAGGTCGCCTGGCTGCAGGCCGCCGACCACGGTGAGGGCATTCCCACTGTCCGCGCCGCGGGACGCGTGCTGCCCGGTCTGGTCCTGGACCTCGACGCCACGCTGAACACCTGCCACTCCGAGAAACAGGCGGCGGCACCCACCTATAAGGGCGGTTTCGGGTTCCACTCGCTGCTGTGCTCCCTGGCCAACACCGGCGAGGCACGGTCCGGTCGGCTGCGGCCCGGGAACGCCGGCGCCAACACCGCGAGCGACCACACCACCGTGCTCGACCAGGCACTCGCCCAGATCCCCGACGCCCACCGGCACAGCACCGACATCCTCATCCGCACCGACAGTGCCGGATCAGCGAAAGCCTTCCTCACCCAAATCCGCGACCTGCGGGAACGAAAATTCCGTACCTGTTTCTCGGTGGGATATGCCATCACCAAACCGGTCCGTCGCGCCATTCGGGCCATGCCCGACCGCCTCCGGCATCCCGCCCCGAACCAGGACGGGACACTGCCTGACGGCGCCGAGGTCGCCGAGCTGACCGGCATGATCGATCCGGGCGGCTATCCGGCCGGCACCCGCATCATCGTGCGCCTCGAGCGGCCCCACCCCGGCGCCCAGCTGTCCCTGTTCGACCAGGACAAGAACCTGCGCCACCAGGTGTTCCTCACCGACACCCCCTACTTTGACGGTGGTTCGGCCCAGTTCCTGGAAGTCCGCCACCGAGGGCATGCCACTGTCGAGGACCGCATCCGGTGCGGCAAGACCACCGGGTTCGGCCGGTTCCCCTCCCGCGACTTCCGTGTCAATGCCGTCCGGCTGGAACCCAGCCGCGCGGCGATCGACCTGCTCGCCTGGATGCGTTTCCTGCTGCTGGACGGCGAACTCGCGGCTGCCGAGCCGAAGAAGCTCCGCTACCGACTGCTGCACGTCGCCGCCCGCCTCACCCGCGGCGGTCACCGTCTGCACTCGCGGAGATCGGCCACCTGGCCCTGGAGAGACGAACTCGCCACGGCCTTCCGTCACCTCGCCACCCTGCCCCGCCCGGCCAGCTGACCGGCAACATCACCCGACCGCCCACGACTCGAAGGACCTGAAGAACCCGACCACCGCGCCGGGCCTCCACCATGCCCGAGCTCTGAAATCGCGTCGCCCACCCGACGGCTGACGATCCGCGACGTCTCATCACACCAGCCGAAACGGCGAGGCTAACAGAATGTCGTAACGCGGCTTGGAATGTTGGGGTCTGATGGGTTATTAGCCTGCACATGAGAAGGGGTGAGCAGCTGCCGTGGATCGTGTCGGATGAGTTGTGGGCGCGGAATCCCGTGGGAGTTCCTGCCGCAGGAGCTGGGCTTCGGCTCCGGCATGACGTGCTGGCGGCGCCTGCGCAACTGGAACGGCGCGGGCGGGCGTGTGGCAGCGCCTGCACGAATCGCTGCCGGCCGAACTGCATGCCGCCGGCGCTCTGGACTGGTCCGGGGCGGTGATCGACGGCTCCCACGTGCGGGCCATGAAAGGCGGCCCAGAACCGGACCGAGCCCGGTCGACCGTGCCCGGACAGGCTCCAGGCACCATCTGATCACCGAAGCGCACGGCATTCCGCCGACGGCACCACTGAACCGGTGGCAACCGCAACGACGTCACCCGCCTCATCCCTCTGATCCAGGCCGTTCCGCCGGTGCGCGGCCGACACGGACGGCCCCGCCGACGCCCGGACAAGCTCTACGCCGACCGCGGCTACGACCATGACAAGTACCGCAAGCAGGTCCGGGCGGTCGGTGTCACGCCCGTCATCGCCCGCCGTGGGACCGGACACGGCTCAGGGCTCGGCGTCCACCGCTGGGTCGTCGAGCAGAGCTTCGCGCTGCTGCACTGGTTCCGCCGGTTACACATCCGCTGGGAGATCCGCGACGACATCCACGAAGCCTTCCTCAGCCTGGCCCGCGGCATCATCTGCTGGTGACGCCCGAGAAACCTCCCACTTTGTTAGGGGATCTAAGTCCGGCCAAGACGGTCATGGCTACGTCGTCGTCCTCGACGGAAGCCAGGGTGCGTGAGCCGTCCAGGCGTTCCAGCAGCACGGCGCTGCCGTCCGGGGCGTGGTCGAGCCACCGTACGATGCCGTCACCGTTCCACGCCCGCAGTCCGATCAGCGCGGCGGTCGTCTCCTCGCGGGGCATCTGGAGTTTGAGCGCGGCGCGGGTGTCGTCCGTGCGGCGCACCGGTACCACCAGTGAGGCATCGCCGGACCCGATGCCGCCGTCGCGCTCCAGTGCCCATCGGTCGAGCAGCTCCGCCACCAGCGCGGGCAGCCGGGCGATCCAGGTCCGTTCCTCTTCACCACCGTTCCTCGTGTACGACGCGACCAGGGCGTCAGGGACCTCGATACCCTGCGGCGAAATCATGGGGGTTGTCCTTCGGGGGAGTGGGCTTCCCACCGTGCGAGGCGAACCCTCATGACGTGGAGAGGAACTGGCCGATCCCCTCGGGAGAGAGCAGGTGGTGGACGGCCCGCCGCCTCGCCCCCTCGATACCGGCCCGCCGCCCGAGAAGCGTGGTCTCGATGGCGACCGTGCGCGTCGCCAGAGGGAGGGCCCGGCGGTACACCGCCGCCCGGATGTCGGCGAGCAGATCATCGTGGAGGCTCGCGATGCTGCCCCCGAGCACGATGGTGTCGGGATTCCAGAAGCTGACCAGGGACGCCAGCACGTCACCGATGCGCTGCGCGGCCAGCCGCACCTGGCGGCGCGCTGTGGGGTCGCCGACCGTGACCAGGCGGACGACGTCGGCGACGTGCTCGACGGGCAGGCCGGCCTCGCGCAGGGTGGCCGCGACGGCCGCGCCCGAGGCGACCGCCTCCACGCAGCCGGTGTTGCCGCAGTGGCAGAGGACGTCGTCGTGCCCGGGCACCCTGATGTGCCCGATGTCGCCCGCGGCGCCGGACGCGCCCCAGTGCACGCGGTCGTCGGAGACGATGCCGCAGCCGATGCCGGTGCCGACCTTGACGTAGAGCAGATGGGACGTCGCGGGCCGGTGCGCGTACTCGCCGAGCGCCATCATGTTCACGTCGTTGTCGACCAGCACGGGCGCGTCGTAGCGGCCCTCGAAGAAGCCGGGGACGCGGTAGCCGTCCCAGCCGCGCATGATCGGCGGGCGGATGACGGTACCGGTGCTGGCTTCGACGGGTCCCGGCACGCCGATGCCGATCGCCCGCACGTGGGAGGCGGGGTGGCCGGCATCGGCGAGGAGACGGCCGAGCTGCTCGTGGAGGCGGGTGAGGACGGCCTCGGGCCCGTCGTTGATGTCGAGTTCCTCGGTCGCCTCGGCCAGTACGGCGCCGCCCAGTTCGGCGACGGCGACGGTGCCGCGGGTGGCGCCCAGGTCGACGGCGCACACCACCGAGGTGTCCGAGGCGAGTTGCAGGGTGAGCGGGGGCCTGCCGCGTTCCGTGGCGACGGTGCCGGTCTCGACCAGCAGGCCCTTGGTGATCAGCAGGTCGACGCGCTGGGCGACGGCGGCCCGGGAAAGCCCGGTGGCGGTGGCGAGCTGGCTGCGCCGGGTGGCGCCGCCCGCGACGAGCCCGGCGAGTTCGCTCAGTGCGGTCAACTGCCGTTCGCCTGCTGCGCTCACGTGTCCCTCGCCCCTCGTACCGTCCACCGATTTATGACAGAAGTTAGCCGAAATATTGCCATTGTCAACCGAAACCCGGGTGGCTAGCGTCGCAGGTGAACCGAAAGGGAGGCCGCGTTGGGAGCTTCGGGCCACAACTCGCACGCATCGGCGGGTGCGTCGCCGCAAGGACCGCCGCAGGGGTCGCCCCCGGCGCCGCTGCGGACGGCCATCGCCGGCGTCGGCATGATCGGCCGGGTGCACCTGGACGCGGTGCGCCGCACCGGCGAGCCGGTCGTCGGGATCAGCGCCTCGACCCCCGCCCGTGCCAAGGAGGCCGCCGCCGCGCTCGGCGTCGGCCGGGCCTTCGACTCCTCAGAGGAGCTGGTCACCAGCGACGAGGTGGACGTGGTCCACCTGTGCACGCCCAACGACGTGCACGCCCGCCTGGCCGAGCTGGCGCTGCGCGCGGGCAAGCACGTGGTGTGCGAGAAGCCGCTGACCACCTCGGCGGCCGCCGCCGACGCGCTGGCGGCGCTGGCCGCGAACAGCGGGCGGGTGGCCGCGGTCCCGTTCGTGTACCGGTACCACCCGATGGCCGCCGAGGCGCGGGCCCGGGTCCGCGACGGCCGGTCCGGCGACGTGCGCCTGGTGCACGGCCACTACCTGCAGGACTGGCTGTCCGAGCCCGGCGACACCAACTGGCGGGTGGACGCGGCGGCCGGCGGCCCGTCCCGGGCGTTCGCCGACATCGGCTCGCACTGGTGCGATCTGGTGGAGTGGGTGACCGGCCACCGGATCACCGAGCTGACGGCGCTCACCCAGACCGTGCCGCGCGACGGCGGCACGCCCGCCACCGAGGACGTGGTGCAGCTGCTGTTCGGCACCGACCGCGGCGCCAGCGGGTCGGTGACCGTCTCCCAGATCTCTCCCGGCCGCAAGAACCGGCTGTGGTTCGAGGTGGACGGCACCCGCACCGCGCTCGCCTTCGACCAGGAGAACCCCGAGTCGCTGTTCGTCGGCAGCCGCGGCGAGAACGCCGCGGTGCTGCGCGCTCCGGCGCTCCTGTCCCCCGAGGCGGCCCGGCTGTCGGTGGTCCCCGGCGGCCACCCGATGGGCTACCTGGACTGCTTCGCCGCTTTCGTCCGCGACGTGCACGCCGCGATCCGCAAAGACGGCACCGGGGGCGCGTTCCCCACCTTTCACGACGCCGCGCGCATGGTGCGCCTCACCGAGGCGGTTCTGGACTCCGCCGCGAACCGTTCCTGGAAAGAGGTCTCCTGACATGAAGCTGGGCTTCCTGACCGCCTGCCTTCCGCAACTGCCGCTGGACGAGATCGCCTCCTGGGCGGCCGCGCACGACTACGCGGCGCTGGAGGTGGCGACCTGGCCGTCCACCGGCTCCCGCGACTTCGAGGCGAGCCACATCGACGTGACCGGGTTCGGCGAGCGCGAGGCCGAGGAGGTACGCGGGCTCTTCGACAAGCACGGCCTGACGCTGTCCGCGCTCGCGTACTACGAGAACAACCTGCACCCCGACGAGGCCCGCAGGGCCGAGATCGCCGCGCACGTGCGGGCCAATGTGGACGCCGCGCAGCTGCTCGGCGTGGAGTTCGTGGGCACGTTCATCGGCCGGCACCCGGGCCTGTCGGTGAAGCAGAACATCGCGCTGGCCGAGCGCGAGCTGCCGCCGCTGGTCGCCTACGCGGCCGAGCGCGGAGTGAAGATCATCATCGAGAACTGCGTGATGGAGGGGTGGCACCCGGACGGGTACCCGGGCAACCTCGCCTACTCCCCCGAGCTGTGGGAATGGATGTTCGACCTCGGCCTGTACCTCAACTATGACCCCTCCCATCTACTGTGGCTGGGCATCGACCCGGTCGCCGCACTCAAGCCCTACGTGGACCGCATTCCGCACGCCCAGGCCAAGGACGCCCAGCTCGATCCGGCCGCCCGGAACCGGTACGGCTTCTTCGGCCGCACCGTCGAGCGCAACGACGGCTGGGACAGCGGCTGGTGGCGCTACCGCGTACCGGGGCTCGGCGACGTGGACTGGCGCCGCATCGTCGACACCCTGTACGAGGGCGGCTTCACCGGCGTGCTGTCCGTGGAGCACGAGGACCCGGTCTGGAGCGGTGACGTCCAGCAAGTCACCCGGGGCCTGGAGATCGCCCACCGCACCCTTCGTCCCCTCATCGTCAGCTGACTCCCACCACCCGGCATCCGCACACACCCGCCCGACACCGCAGCGCCGCCTGCCGCACTCCCGAGGAGGCATCCCTTCGATGACCCACCCCCTGAGCATTCAGCTCTACACCCTCCGGGACCAGATCGCCGCCGACCGCGACGGCACGCTGGCCCGGCTGGCCGAGATCGGCTACCGCTCGGTCGAGGCATTCGACCCGACCGCCGACCCGGCCGGGTTCCGCAAGGTGGCCGACGAGTTGGGCATCGCCGTCAGCAGCACCCACGCCTACGCCCTGTTCGACAAGGACGCCGACGAGGTCTTCGACGCGATCGCCACGCTGGGTACCGACCTGGCGATCATCCCCGGCGGCATCGCCCACGAGGAGTTCACCACCCCCGAGGGCCTGCAGCGCAGCGCCGACCTGCTCAACGGCTTCGCCGCCAGGGCCGCCGAGCGCGGTATCCGGATCGGCTACCACAACCACTGGTGGGAGATCGAGCCGCGGTTCGAGGGCCGCACTGCGCTGGAGGTGCTGGAAGGCCTGCTGGCACCGGAGGTCTTCCTGGAGGTCGACACCTACTGGGCGGCAGTCGGCGGTGCCGACGTACCGGAGCTGCTGCGCACGCTCGGCGACCGGGTGCTGGCCCTGCACGTCAAGGACGGCCCCGGAGTGAAGGGCGAGCCGCAGACCGCGGCCGGCAAGGGCGCCATCGACGTGCCGTCGATCCTGGCCGCCGCGCCCGACGCGGTGCGCATCGTCGAACTCGACTCGTGCGCGGGCGACATCTTCGAGGCCGTCGCCGAGTCGCACGCCTACCTGTCCGCGCTGCAGGTGCGTTCATGAGCGGCAGTCCTGTCGGCCTGGCGCTGGTCGGCGCCGGCGTCATCAGCACCCCGTACCTGACGACACTGTCGTCGTTCCCCGACGTCAAGGTGCTGTCGGTGGCGGACCTCGACGTGGAGCGGGCCCGCGCGCAGGCGGAGGCGTTCGGGGTGCCGGCGCACGGCGACCTGGCGTCGGCGCTGGCGATCCCCGAGGTCGAGATCGTCGTCAACCTGACGATCCCGGCCGCGCACGCCGAGGTCGCCACGGCGGCGCTGCAGGCGGGCAAGCACGTGTACGGCGAGAAGCCGCTGGCCCTCGCGCCGTCCGACGGTGCGAAGATCCTCGCCGAGGCGCAGGCCCGCGGGCTGCGGGTGGGCAGCGCGCCCGACACGTTCCTGGGCGCCGGCCTGCAGTCGGCCACCCGCGCGGTCCGCGCGGGGCTGATCGGCGAACCGGTCAGCGCGACGGCGGTCACCCAGGGCCCAGGGCCGGAGAGCTGGCACCCGAGCCCGGAGTTCCTCTTCCAGTACGGCGCGGGGCCGCTGTTCGACATCGGACCGTACTATCTGACCGCGCTCGTCTCGCTGTTCGGCTCGGTGACGCGGGCCGCCGCGACCTGCCGGCAGGCGCGTGCGCAGCGGGTGATCGGTTCGGGTCCCAAGGCCGGGACCGTCTTCGACGTCGAAGTGCCCACGCATGTCCACGCGTTGCTGGACTTCGCCAGCGGACTCAGCACGTCGGCAACGTTCAGCTTCGATTCGGCGGTCTCACGCCGGATGATCGAGATCACCGGCACCGAGGGCACCCTGTCGCTGCCCGACCCGAACACCTTCAAGGGCCCGCTGAGGATCCAGAAGTTCGGCGAGAAGGAGTGGCGGGAGCTGCCCGTGGCGGGCACCACCGCGGGGCGCGGTATCGGCGTGCTGGACATGGCACGTGCCGTCCGCAGCGGCGGCCAGCACCGAGCGTCCGGTGAACTGGCCCAGCATGTCCTGGAGCTGATGGCATCGATCACGGACTCCGGGGAGCAGCACGGCTTCGTGGGCCTGGAGTCGAAGGCCCCGGCGGTGGAGACGCTGCCGGAGAGCTGGGACCCGGTGTCGCCGACGCTCACCTGACCCGCGCCGACACCACTGTGCGGCCGGGCGCGACCCCCGGCCACCTGGTCGGCCACCCGTGGGGGATGGGTCGGCCAGGTCCCTTTTCCCGCAGTCGCGGGCCACCGGATCAGTCATCTCCTGGTTCGGAGAACACGTCATGTACGAGACCAACGACCGGCAAATCCGCATCAGCGTCATCCACCTCGGCCGCGTACGCTGAACCACGCCCGTTCCCAGGACGCTCCACGTCCACCAGTTCCAGCTGGGCGTCCAGTGCGCGGATGCGATCGAGCTTGGCCCGAGTCGCGAAGCGGGATGCCACGACGGTGACGTCGAGCCCCCGGTCGCGACCGGACCAGGCCAGGGCCTGGCCAAGGTTGCCCGCACTCGCGCAGACCACGGCTCGCGGGCCGTCATCGGCGGCGAGCCGGCTCGCGACCACCTCGGTGCCGCGGCCCTTGAAGCTGCGGACCGGGTTCGCCGTTTCGAGCTTGACGCTCACCGCGCACCCGAGGTGGGGCTCCAGCGCCTCACAGCGAGCGGTACAGCGGAGTGTCGAGAAACATCGGGTCGATTACCCGGCGAGCCGCTCGGATCCGAGCAGTGTCGAGGCGCGTCTCCTGCACGACACAGCAGCCTAGCGCCGCTGACTGACACTCCACGAGCAATTGTCAAAGCCTGCTGGACAGACCATCGACCCAACGTCAGTGTCACAAACAGCGAAGTGACCCGTCTTTGTCGACACAAACTTCGATCGCCCCGGCTTCAGTGACAACCGACCCGAGATCGCTGTCACGCGTCAACCGGCGCCGTGTCCTGTCGCGGACCGTCACTCCCCGATCTTGCTCAAGAATCGGTCGATTCCCCAACAGGTTCCTTGCCGGCCGGCGTCACCATGTGCCGTGGTGTGGCCCCGCGGGAGGAGCCGGCTGGATCCCGGAGCTGAGCGTGCTCGGCACCCATGGCCCGACACCACCGAGGGTGAGGGGGCGAACGAGCGCACCGGGTCCAATGCCTGTTGACAAGCCGCTGCTGCTGACCGTTTCGGTCCTTCCCAAGGGCCGAAACGGATAGACGGCAGGGTCAGGTGGCCGGGTCGCCCTGGACGTTCACCTTCGTGCCCTGCTTGAACGGGTCCTGGTTCTGGCCGTAGTCCTGATAGATCTTGTAGTGGCTGCTGTCGAGGTGGTGACCCATGCCAATGACCCCGAGGTAAGTGGTGCCCGGCTGGGTGTCGTCGTCCCAGTAGTGGAAGATCGTCACCCCTTCCCCACCGGCGCCGGCCTTGCCCGCGCTGGAGTGGAGCACCTGGCGGTTCTTCCCGTCGATGAAGCAGGTGCCGCTGTCCTTGCCCTTATGGTCGTAGGCGGCGTTCACGGCCTGCTTGACGTTCGCCTCGGTGGTTTTGCCTTCCCTCTTGCCGTTCAGCGCCTTCAGCATCCTTTCTTGTCCGGCCTTGTCATTCGTGTGCTTCGCCAGGTGCCGTGCTGTTCTTGACGGTTGCGTGGTGGTGGGCTTCTTTTCCTGTGCGGATGTCACGGAATCGCTCCTTTGACTGCGGGATCTTGCTGGGCGGCTGATGACCCCATCGGGTGGGTGCAGACGAGCCGATGACCGCTTCCCTGGGGCCGCCCCGGCGGGAAACCCTGTCGGAGAGGCAGGCCCGGACTCGACAGCGCACATAGGCCATGGCCTCTAATCGGCCATGGGCCCGTCGGACTGCACCTGGCCGTGGAGTGGCCGGGGCTCGTACAGGGGGGGGTCCGCCGGAGGGCACCTCCTTCAGTGATCCATGCTGTAACGAGCTGCGGGCCAGCCGACAGTTTCTTCGCGCCAGCGTGCCTTGTACGTCTCGTGCGGGAGTTGCAGGTCGCTGCGAATTCGGGAGCCGGGACTGTAGGAGACGAGGTGGGTGGAGAAGTAGCCCTTGTCCGCCTGCGCGATGAGGATGTTGTTGCTCTCCGACAAGCTCAGTGCCTTGATGTTTGACAGCCCGTCTCCCGGCCGGCGCGGCCGGAAGCCGGCGAGGATGCCCTTGGACGCGGGAGTGAAGTTTTCCTCGGGTGCTTTCTTCGGATCCGCCTTGTCGATGTCGAACTCGAAGACGTCCAGGTCTGTCGAGATAAGGAACCGGCGGCTTCGGGGAATCGGCGCCAGGTCGTGCGGCCCGTCCCGCCAGTCCTTTGCGCCGTACCCGGGCACCTTCGGCGAGTCGCGCAGGCGGTAGATGACCGGATCCCCCAGCGGCTTTACGACGTTGCCGGTGTACGGGTACCGGGCCAGCAGCCCGTGCACCGCGTCCAGCGGGGGATTGTCGTGGACCAGGGGAAAGACATTGGTGCCGATGGCCCAGAGGGATTGCATTTCCTCGTCCCACCGCAGGGCGTGGGCCGACGGCAGGTCAATCTCCTGGACCGGGTCCTTGCCGGTGTCCCCCTTACGGGCGTCGAATACTCGGAGACCAGTCTTCTGGCCCTCCGAACTGCAGGCCAGCACCAGGTGAGGGCCGGGAATGAGTTCGACTCCGTGCTCTCCCATAGTGCAGGGAGGAGTCTGGAAAGCGACCTCCCCCGACGGATAGGAAACCAGGCCGGCGAAATCGCCTATCAGGGCAGCGATATGCCGGTTTCCATCCACTGCTTTGGCGTCGGTACAGTGGCCGCTGCGATGAAGGTCGGCGCCCCAGTCCTGCGCGATTACCTCGTCCTCGCGCCGGTGGAACACCTGGAGTATTCCACCGGCAGCCGTGATGAACGGGCGAACGAACGGGTCTGGCGGTGTCGGGTGGGAACCCTCAGTGTCTGTTTCGTCTGCCATGAGAGCTTCCTCCAGTTCGCGTATTTTCCGTGCCTGCCTGCTCGGGCTTGCGGTTCTGGGAATTCAGCCGTTGCTGTCCAGGCTTGGCATCCCGCCATGCCGGGACAGCAACCCAGATGAGCGGAGGCTCGGTCACCAGGTCAGGGACGGCCAGACGGAGGAGATCGGCGTCATCGGCACGATGAGGGTGTCACCGGTGTTGGGGTACTTCAGCGTCATGCCGCCGGAGAAGAACCAGTACCCGTCCGAGACATGGCAGACCGCATCAACGTGCTGTGCGAACTTCCCGGGCAGGCCAGGCCAGTAGGTGGCAGTGCCGGCCGCCGGCCTAATGAGCGTGTCGCCGCTGTTAGGGTACTTCAGCGCCGCGTCGCCGGAAAAGAACCAGTACCCGTCCGAGACATGGCAGACCGCATCGAGGTCGGTGTCGGTGTCTCCCCAGCTGACAGCCTGGTAGTCGGTCGTCTCACTCATCTTCGCCGGGTACCCGTCCAGCGTCTTGAGGACAAAACCGATGGGTGAGTACTGGTCCAGGGTGTGCTTGTCCTTGAAGTAGGTGCCAAGCGTCCCGTCCTTCAGCATGTCCTGAATCACGCCGGGATCGCCACCGCGGCTGATGCTCAGGACTTCCGAGCTGCCGATCATGTTCTTGTAGTGGGCCTTGGCCTCGGCGCTGATAGAGGCGAAGCCGCTGTAGCTGGCACTGAGCGCGGCGCTGATCTCCTTCTCCGTGGCGGTGGAGGTGAAGGTGAACATCAGGATGCGCCCGTAGATCACATCGGAGACGATCATCGGAGGGTTGGACTGGCCCATCGCGCCGAGGTTGACCAGCCGGGTGAGGCGGTCCTCGGTGAAGGTGTCGTTGATCAAGGCGCCAGGAGTGCTCAGGTCACAGGAGGCGGTAAACGCGCGCTCGCGCAGGTACACCACCAACGTGTTCTTGGCTTCCTTGAGCTTGCCCTCGATATCCAGGGAGGCGCTGAACCCGCCGTAGCTGCCCGACAGCCCCAACTGCAGCGCAGTCTCGGTGCTGGAGTAGCCTTCGGTCTTCCGGAAGACGATGTCCGGCGAGAGGCTCGGCTTGCCCCGCACCATGTCCTTGATCACGTCCAGGACTTTACTGTGGCTCGGCACCGGCACGGCCTTGCTCTCACCGGCCGACAGCGCATCCACCGACACCCGCAGCGGGGCCCGCTCGGTGTCCTCGATCTGCGCCGAGACCAGATACCCCTGGTGGATGGCGGGGTCCGCCTGCACGATCGCCCCAGGGTGCAGCATGTCGATGTTCGGGTGGAAGGTGACGATCTCATCCGGCGTCTTGGTCACGGTCCAGTTCTGCCGGGTGCGCCGCCGGCCGTGGACGTAGTCCACCTGCTTCCTGCCGGTGGCCTTCTTCTCGCCGGGGTTGTGCGGGGCAATCTTGCTCCAGGTGCTCCATTTGCTCAGGTGACCGGCCAGGTCCGCCTTGCCGTCCCGCTCCCCTGCCCCCACCGCAGAGGCCCCGGCCAGCTTGTCGTCGGCGTTCGCGCGGACGACGTACCGCCCTCGGGCAGCGGTGTCGATATCCGCTGGCAGATCCAGCGACACCAGGTCGCCGCCCGCGGCGACGGTCTCCTCGCCGCCGCTCGCGGGCAGGCGCACCACCCGGAAACGATCGCCGCCCTGACCAGGCCAGTCCACGCCCCACGAGCCGTCCTCACGCTGGACCGCCCAGGCCGTCCGGCCCTCGTCCCGCGTGGATGTCGTCTGTAAGTCCCCGCTCTTGCTCATCAACTCATCCTCCTCGACGGCTTCTGATCAGCACGCGGCGCGGCAGTCCACAGCACGCACACCCGCTGCCCGCGCCGCACCATCGAACCAGCAAGTAGCAATACGGCGACGCGAACCGGACATCGGCAGGTCGCCACTCATGTCACACCAGTCACGTCGCAGAGCTGTCAGGGGTGCCAGGCCCAGCGAACATGCCCGCAGCAAAACTGCCGACCGCCCCTCCGGCAGCCGACCCGGAGCCCGCAAAACGTCTCGTCCTCAGCGGAGACGAAACAGCCAGTCCACACGCCCCCTGGACAGCGCGGGGGCCAAGGGTTTACGGTAACCGGCGCTGAATCTCCAGCACTTGAGCGTCGCGCACGGAAACTTGCACCGGCGACCAGACCCCGCAGCCGCTGAGTTCTGCAGGCCGCCACTGCGGCGCGTCCCATGTGCCCGCTCTCGCCACGCGCTTCGATGCCGGCGAATCCACGAGCATCTCCGCAGAACAGGCCCAAGACCGCTGGAAATTCGGCGTCGGCCACCGCAGCCTCGAGATCGCCGATGGCAGACATCAAGAGCAGCCTCACGGCCGATCCTGACCGGAGTGGCTCAACAGCCTTCTGAAGCTGCACGTCGCTCACGCAGAGCCTGCCGCGTGTCACGCCGCCACCGCCCCGGCGGCACAGGTGGCCCCAGGCACTGCTGGACAGCGCAGCGTGCGCGGCATGCGCCGCGGCCGCAGCCGCCGTTCACACCGACAGCGGCGCTGCGGCCCCGGGAACTGGTGATGATGGACAGCACCGTGCCGGATGTGACGGTGATGCTGGCGGATGAGGTGCTGGCGCGGCCGGAGCTGACGGCTGCGGTGGACGTGGCGACGCGGAGCATCCGTGCCGCGGTGCTGCGACCGGCCGGCAGCAGCTCGGCGGACGCGTCGGTGCTGCTGGCCGAGATGGTGGCGCCGATGCGGATGCGTCCCGGCTGGGACGAGGCGCTGGCGATGCGGCGGTCGGTGATCCCTTATGAGCGGCTGCTGACGCTGGATGAGCGGCTGGAGGGGGCGGCGGCCCGGCCGGTGATCGTGCCGGAGACGGTGGTGGTGGACCAGGGGCGGGTATTCATGCCCGCCAACTGGCCTGTCGCGGCCTGCAACTGCTGTCGGCCCGAGGATTCCCCGGCACACCCGAAACCCTCGGGCAGTGCCTGTACACCCAGTACCCGGCCTGGCCAGAGCTCCATCCCGAACAGCAGCGCAGGCTCACCTGCCCGGGCATAACCGAAGACCACGCGCACCGCGCACGGCCACAGCGCGTCTCACAGCAGGCCTCGTTCACCGCGGGACTGACTCACGCGCGGGCCTGGGCCGCCGGGCACCGGCACCGGCACCTTGCCGTACCCGGAAACATCCGGGAGAACAACTACCCACTGGG
The DNA here is from genome assembly GCF_053601275.1 of Streptomyces sp. NPDC004752. NCBI lineage: Bacteria > Bacillati > Actinomycetota > Actinomycetes > Kitasatosporales > Streptomycetaceae > Streptomyces > Streptomyces sp. NPDC004752. Next base: position 23,711 of record NZ_JBSGBN010000015.1, read on the forward strand.
CTCCTGGCTCACCGACAAACGCCAGCACGCTTCCGACGAGCGCCTCCCCCGCGACCACATCGAAGCACTCAACGGCATCGACCCCTGCAGCTCCCGATCGGCAACAAGCTTGCGTTCGGCTCTGGGCCGTTCAGCGGCCGATGTCGTCCAGTTCGGTCAGGTCCTCATGCGAGAGGGAGAGTCCCGCGCCGGCGATGTTCTCGCGCAGGTGTGCCGTCGATGACGTGCCGGGGATGAGCAGGATGTTCGGTGATCGCTGCAGCAGCCAGGCCAGTGCGACAGACATCGGGGTCGTCACCAGGCGGGCGGCGACCGCCGAGAGCGCCGAGGACTCAAGCGGGGTGAAGCCTCCGAGAGGGAAGAAGGGCACGTAGGCGACGCCGTCGGTGGCGAGCCGGTCGATGAGCTTGTCGTCGTGGCGGTGGGCGAGGTTGTACATGTTCTGCACACACACGATCGGTGCGATGCTCTGTGCCTCGGTGACCTGCTCCTCGGTGGCGTTGCTGACCCCGAGGTGGCGGATCAGGCCCTGCTGCTGGAGTTCGACGAGCGTCTCGAACGCCTCGGCGAGCGGGCCGGGCTGGGGGCCTTCGGCGTTGCCGAGCCGGAGGTTGACCAGGTCGAGTACGTCGAGCCCGAGGGACTCAAGATTCTCGTGGACCTGGCGGCGCAGGTCTTCGGGCCGCCGGGCAGTGGGCCAGCCGCCCTGTGCGTCGCGGGTCGCGCCCACCTTGGTCACGATGTGCAGCGTCCCGGGGTAGGGGTGCAGTGCCTCGCGGATCAACTCGTTGGTGACGCGCGGCCCGTAGGCGGCGCTGGTGTCGATGTGGGTGACACCGAGTCCGACCGCCTCACGCAGAACGGCCAGGGCACCCTCGCGATCGGCCGGTGGCCCCATCACCCACGGTCCGGCCAGTTGCATGGCACCGTAGCCGAACCGGGTGACGGTCAGGTCACCCAGAGTCCAGGTGCCGCCGGGAAGAGAGAGGGAGGGTGTGCTCATCATGCTGCCTTTCGTCGTGCACTTGGGGGTGGCGCCTGCTGCCTCCCCGCACCAGCATTGGAGAGAAACTTCCTGTCGGGAAGTAGGCACTTGGAAGTGCGTAACCCACCCATCGGTGAGAGGTGCGATCAGTGACGACGATGAAGGCGGCCCAGAAGAGGGCTCAGGCCAAGGTTGAGTACAACGCCTTCCTCGCAGAATGCCCCAGCCGGCAACTGCTCGACCGCATCTCGGACAAGTGGGTCGTCCTGATCCTGTGTGCGCTGGGCGGCGACCACAACCCTGGACCCCCCGGTGCAGCACACGCAGACGCTCCAAAGGCGATGCGTTACTCCGAGATCTCTCGCCTTCTGGCGGGGGTCAGTCAGAAGATGCTGACCCAGACGCTACGGTCGCTGGAACGCGATGGTCTGCTCACCCGCACCGTGACGCCAACCGTCCCCGTCACCGTCTCCTACGAGCTGACCGGCCTCGGCCTCTCGCTCCATCACATGACGCGTGGGCTCAGAAACTGGGCGCAGACACACATGGCCGAGGTCCTCGCAAACCGCGAGAACTGCGACGCTCGCACGTCCTGATCGAACCGTCCAACCGTTCTATATTGCCGGGATCGCTCTCTCTGTGGACTACAAACACGCACATAGTGGTTGATATACATGTGGCAGGGGACGTCAATCCGAGGGGTCAATTCGGTTCTGGATAAGGATCGAGACCATCCCGAAAGCGATGGTGCCCGACCAGGTAGCGGTGGCCCTCATGGTTCCAGCGTCGTCGGCCGTGGCTCCCCTCGCATCCGGGAGGGAAGCCACGGCCGCGTGAGGGCAGGGGGCTTGGTCAGCGGCGGCGGAGTTCCTCAGCCCAGTGCCCGAGCTGGTCTTCGAGGACCAGGTTGTCGCCGCGGGCCACGGTCTGGAGCAGCTGAGCGCACACGGCCGCTCGGCGGCGAGGCCAGCCGGGCTGCCGAGCACAGGGAAGGCGTCGCGGACGCGGGCGGCGGTGTCCGGCTGGAGCAGCGAGTAGGCGTACAGCGTGGCGGCGTCGAATCCCTCCGGAGCCTGCCTCCATCCCTCCCAGCCCGGCAGGCACAGCGGCGACGTGAGTTTCGCCCAGTGCACATCCGCATGGGCTGTTGTCCAGCAGGAGACGGCCGGTGCGGGGATGCCCACGAACTCGGGGACGGCCCGCTCCATGTACTGCTGCCGTACGGCGACGCGGTCGGTGCGGACGGCCGACACCTTCTCCAGTGTCCCGGCGAGGTCGTTCCACCAGGAGTCAGGCAACGGGAGTTCGTGCTGGAGGATCGGGTCGTCGGACAGCACCCGCTCATCGACGCGCACCGACAGCTCCGCCCGGTAGGCGGTGGTGTCGTCGACGGCGTCGTGGACGGCCAGGAGGACGGGCCGGTGCCCGTCGAGGTCGCCGAAGGCGTGCTGGGCATCGAGGGCGCCGTCCCACGACTTCCCCGACGTTTTGTTCTCCGGCGCGGACACCAGGCGCAGCCACACGGGCGTGCCCGTAGCGGTGCGGGTTCGCGGCACCCAGGGTGCGCCCGGCCCAGCCCCAGAACTCCGCTCCCGGCTCCACCTGGACGTCCAGGGCCTTCGCGGTGTGCGCGTGGTGGGCACGCATGCGCTGTTCGGTATCCGGGATGCTCCTACGGCTGTCAAGCCGCTGGGGCCAGGCCGGCTTGAATGATTCGTTCGGTTGGTGTGCTGGTCAGGGTCCTGTAGACCTCACAGGCGACGAATCGCTGAGGCAGCGCATGATGTCCTTCACCGGTCCCGCATCTGGAAAACCGTCACCGGCATGCCCAACCCCGCCTGAACGAGAGGGACCATCAGGCCCGGCCACACCCTCAGCACACCTCAACGACCAGCCACACCAACAACCTGGCGGCGCCTTGCTGGTTCATGGTTCTCCTTGTCACGACTTGCTCTGGTGGGCGTGGACCTCAACGAACTCGACGAGGACGCCGCCAAAGGATTTCGGGTGGGCGAACGCGATGAGGTGACCTCCGCCTCCGGTGCGGGGCTCGGGGTCGACGAAGTCGATGCCGTGCTCGCGGAGCTCGGTCATCGTTGCTGCAATGTCGTCGACTTCGAGGGCGATGTGGTGCAACCCGGGGCCACGACGGTCCAGGGACCGTTTCACGACACCGTCGCTGGTCGCCTCCAGCCCTTGAAGAGAGCAGTTGCCGACGTCGATCATGCGCTCCGTGAACCCGGAAGCCTGTTCAATGTTGACCACATGCAGGCCGAGCACGCGCTGGAACGTCTCGACGAGACTGGCGCCCTGGCCCTCAGCGAACGCAACGTGGTGAAGGCCAAGGACTCGAGTGGAGTTGAGCACGTCAGATGGCCTTTCGGTCGAATGGTTCGGCGAGGGCCGACGGTACGCGTGCGTGACCGACGAGGCCGGCCAAGGCGGCGAGGCTGAGCAGGTAGGGCAGTGCCAGCCACAGCTGCGCCGGAACGGTCAGGTGGACACCAAAGACCGCGATGCCGGCGATGGCGACCGCACCGATGATCGGGGGTGCGGTCTTCATCGGCACGAAGCCGCGGCGGCGGGTGGAGATGAGCGCGAGGACGAGCACGATTGCGGCGAGGACGTACCAGACGCTCCCGGGTACCGACGACGCGCTCTGAAGGCGCAGTTGGAGTGCGTCCGCGGCACCGAAGAGCATCGCGGCGAGAACTGTGCCGCGTGGTGTCCACTTGCCGAAGACGACCGCCGCGAGCGCGAGGAACCCTCGCCCGCCGGTCATGCCTTCGATGAAGATGCCGACCTGGACGACAGTGAGGAACGCGCCGGCGAGACCAGCGAGTGCACCCGCGGTGAGAACGGCCGAATATCTGACGATGTTGACGTTGATGCCGGCGGTCTCGACCGCTTCGGGAAGTTCGCCGGATCCGCGGACTGCGAGCCCCCACCTGCTTCGGTACAAGGCCCACGCGATCGCAGGAATCAACAGGTAGGCCAGGTAGGTGACGACTGACTGGTCGAACAGGGGTTTGCCGACGACTGGGAGGTGCGAAAGGCCGGGGATGGCAACCGGTCCCATCCGGTCGATCGAGACCTGGCCGCGGTCCGGGAACAGTTCGCGGTTGAGGAAGATGGCGACGCCGGCACCAATGAGGTTGATTCCGACACCGACCACGATCTGGTCTGCCCGGAACGTCACCGACAACACAGCCATGACCAGTGCGAGCGAGATGCCCCCGGACATGCCGGCGACCAGACCGAGCCATGACGAGCCAGTCCGCTCGACCGCAAGGAATCCGAAGAATGCTCCGAAGAGCATCATGCCTTCGAGGCCGACGTTCATAACGCCTGCGCGCTGGGATACGAGTTCGCCGAGCGCGGGAAGCAGGATCGGCACAGCGAGCGCCAGAGCGGCACCCAGAAGTGCTGCGTCGAATGGGCTCATCTCAGATCACCTCTGCCGTAACGAGCTTGGCCGTCGGCGGCTTGGTTGCGTCGACCCGGCGCGCTTGGGATTTCTGCAACAGGAACGTCGAACCGGCAACCAAGACGATGACCAAACCCTGAGTCACCATGACCAGCCCAGTAGGGACACCTACGCGAGCCTCCATCAGGCCGCCGCCCTGCTTGAGGAACGCGAACAGCAGTGCGGCGGGCACGCACCCCATGGGACTGTTGCGAGCGAGCAGGGCAACCACGATGCCCTCGAACCCGTAGTTCGCCGAGAAGTTGTCGGCCATGTTGCCTGCCGGGCTGGACGAGATGAGCGAAGACCCCGCGAGCCCTGCGAGACCTCCCGAAGCAACCATTGCGAGCGCGGCGACCTTCGTCGTCGAGATGCCGGAGTAGGACGCGAAGTCCTTGTTGGCGCCGGTGAGGCGGAGCCGGTAGCCGACCCTGGTGCTGGAGAGCACCCAGGCAACCACGATGGTGGCGAGCGGTACGAGGATGATGTCCCAGCGCAGGTTGAGGGACTCGATGATGGGCCAGCGAGCCGAGTTCGCGATCGGCGCCGTCTGCCCCAGGGTGTGGCTCGGTTCCTCCAATGGCCCGGTCACCAGCCAGCTTATGATCTGGATCATCACGAAGTTCAGCAGCAGCGTCGAGATGATCTCGTTCACCTGCCGCTTCGCCCACAGCCAGGCGGCAATTCCAGCCCATACGGCACCACCGACGACGCCGCCGACGACCAGCAGCGCCAGGTGCATCACGGCCGGCAGTCCCGTGACCTTCAGGCCGATGACGGCGGCAAATGCGCCACCAGCGAGGATCTGGCCCTCGAGGCCGACGTTGACCCGTCGCACTGAGAATGCCAGGACCCACCCGAGCGAGGCCAGGGTCAGCGGCACCGATTTGGCGAGCATGGCGCCGAACTGGGTCTGGCTGCCGAAGCTCGCGTCGATCATCGCGTCGATCGCGTCGACAGGTGACTTGTCGGCCGCAGCAACAATCGCCATCGACGCGACCAGTGCGACAACGACCGCAGCAGCCGAGATGGCTATGGAGGTCAATGCATCCCGAGTTCGCGGGCTCATGCCGGCACCTCATCGGTGTGGGTGATCATCAGGCGTCCGATGCGTTCGACGCTCGCTTCGGCGGCGTCGAGGACGGCGACGATGCGGCCGCGCGCCATGACGGCGATACGGTCGGAGAGCGTGAGGAGCTCCTCCATCTCGGAGGAGACGAGGAGGGTTGCACCACCTGCGGCCCGGTGTGCGTTCAGTTCGCTGTACACGTACTCCATCGCGCCGACATCGAGTCCGCGGGTCGGCTGGGAGGCGATGACCAGGCGCGGGTGGCGGCTGAGTTCGCGAGCGATGACAACCTTCTGCTGATTGCCGCCGGACAGCTGCCGCATGCGCACGCCGGTATGAGGAACGCGGATGTCGTACTCGGCGACCAGCTGCTGATGCCGCTCCTGTATGGCACGACGCCTGCGGAGTCCGCGGTGGAAGAGGCTCGGGTTGTTGAGTTCCTTGACGAGCAGGTTCTCAGACACCGAAAGCGAGAGGGCGATGGCGTTACGGTGGCGGTCTTCGGGGATGACCGCGACTCCGTGAGCCGCGAGCTCGGCGGGTGTCGAGCGGCCAACTTCGTGGCCGGCGAAGACCACGGTCCCCGAGTTGGCGTGACGGAAACCGCAGGCGACGTCCACAAGATGGGACTGGCCGTTTCCTTCGATGCCGGCGATTCCGAGGATCTCGCCGTCGCGGACTTCGAGAGAGACATTCTGGAGGCGCAGCCGGCCGTCGCGGTCGGTGACGGACACGTCGGTGAATGTGAGGGCGGGCGCGCCGAGTTCGGGAGGCCGGCGGTCCTGCCGGAGGCGTACTTCGCGGCCCACCATCATCTGGATGACGTCGTCAGGCGTGGTTTCGCCGGTGGGCACAGTCCCGATAAGTCGTCCGTCGCGAAGGACGGTGCAGCGGTCGGCGACGCTGAAGACTTCGTCGAGCTTGTGGGTGATGAGCACAATCGTACGGCCCGCATCCGCCAATGAGCGCAGCACCTTGGAAAGGTGCTGCCATTCGCTCTTCGTGAGCACTGCGGTCGGCTCGTCGAATATGAGGATCTCAGTTTCCGTATAGAGCAGCTTGAGGATCTCGACGCGCTGGCGTTCGCCGATGGACAGGTCCTCCACCAACGCATCGGGGTCCACTCCGAACTGGTAGGCATCTGCGAGTTCACGAATTCGGCTTCGCACCCGGTCGAGGTCGGAGCCGGCAGCGAGCTTGCCTTGGACGCCGAGGGCTACGTTCTCGGCAACGGTCATGTCCGGAACGAGCATGAAGTGCTGGTGGACCATGCCGATGCCCAGGCTCTGGGCATCGCGTGGGCGGCGAATCCTCACATCCTGCCCCCGCACGCGGATTGATCCCGCGTCCGCCGATGCCACGCCCCCCACGATCTTCATCAGGGTGGTCTTGCCGGCGCCGTTCTCACCCAACAGTGCGAGCACCTCACCCTCAAAAACCTGGAGGCTGACGTTATTGTTGGCGACGACACCGGGGTAGGCCTTGTGGATTCCCACGAGCTCAAGGCAGGTCGTGCGGCGATGGTCAACGGCGGATGCGGGATCGGACATGGGTCAGCCACCCTCCGGCATCGTGATCTGGCCCGAGTTGATCTTCTTGGTGACCTGATCCGCCACAGACTGGAACGCCGTGCTGTTCGGGCACATAGTCAGCTTCTGGATCTTCGGTTCCTCTAGGGCATACTTCTTCGTGCCTGCGGGCAGCTTCTTGGCGGAGTAGTCGTTGAGGATGGTCTCCACGAGCTGCTGGTTGTTCTGGTAGTCGTACCCAATGATCTGGTTGCCCTCGTTGCACCGGTCGGTCGTCGGATTGAAGACCTTGACGTCCTTGCCGGAATCCTTAATGGCTTGCAGGACGCCCGGGAGGCCGGCGTCAACGAAGGCGTAGATGACGTCGACACCGTCGGCGATCTGGGCGGCTGCGGCCTGCTTGGCCTTGGCAGCATCGCTGAAGTCGCCGACGGTCACGTGCGAGTACTTGATGTCGGCCCGCTTGGCCTTGGCGCCGGCCTCGAAGTCGATGTCGGACTGGCTGGTCGGCGGGATAGCTGCTCCGCCGATGAAGCCGACCGCACCGGTCTTGGACACCTGGGCTGCGATGACACCGGCGACGTAGGCGGGCACGCCCTGGAGCATCTGGTAGGCGTGCAGGTTGGAGATACCGTCCTGGACGACACCACTCATGACGAATGTGGTGTCGGGGTGCTGCGGCGCGACGCTGTTGGCGCCGGCGACGAGGGCGCTGCCGCCGCCGATGACCAGGTCGTTGTCAGCAGCAAGGTTGTTGAGCGCGTCGGCTATGTCAGACGGGTCGGTCAGGTTGTCGACCACCGAAACCTTGAGGTTGAGCTTCTTCTCGAGCGCCTGAACTCCTTCGAGGTACGTCTGGTAAAACGCACCGTCGTTGCGGGGGCCCGCGAGTGCCACACCGACCTTGACGGCGCCACTGTCGGACGACTTGCTGTCGGAGCTGCCGCAGGCGGCGGTTCCGGCCAGGGTCAGGGTCGCGACTGTCGTGGCTGCGACCAGGAAGCGAACTCTCACCTGACATCTCCTTTTCTCCAATGCCGAGGACGGTTCTCGGTAGGGCGTGGGATGGCTCAGAGAACTGGCCAGGCGGGGACCGGGTCGATCCCGATCTCCTTCAGCACGCGTCGGTCGATGGCTTCGACGTCTTCACGCAGGGCCAGCTCATCAACCTTCGTCAGCTGCTTGTTGTCGAGGACGACCTCGCCTGCGATCAGGACGGTGTGGACCGAGTGGCCGGTGGCGCCGTAGACGAGGTTCGCGATCGGGTTGTGCAGCGGCCGCCAGTCAAAGTCCTCGGCCGCGAAGATGGTGATGTCGGCTTCCATGCCGACCTCAATGCCACCGACAACGTCGTCCCACCCGAGCGCACGGGAGCCATTGATGGTGCCCATCTCCACTGCCTGCTCGGCCGAGACCGCGTTCGGGTCCTGCCGAGCATCACGCGGAAGCAGCGCCGCGAGGTAGATCGCCCGCGTGATGTCTTGGTGGTTGGAGCAGTTCTCGGCGTCGGTGCCGAGCATGACCCGGACGCCGGCGTCCAGGAGCTCGGGCCACTTGCCGAAGTGCGTGGTGCCCTTGGCGAGCTTCAGGGCCGTGCTCGGGTTCTTGGAGATGCGGGCGCCACTGTCGGCGATGAGCTCCACTTCCCAGTCGGCAACGCTGGTGACATGGTTCATGAAGACTCGCTCGTTGAGGGCGCCGATCTTGTGCATGTGCTCGATGGGTCGGTGTCCGTATGCCTTCAACTCAAGCGCGACCTCACGCTCGCTGGTTGACTTGTGGAGGACCATCAGGGACTCGGCCTCAAGGGCGAGGTTCGCTGCGGCGACGGTGAGCTCGTCCGAGCAGGTTCCGACACCCTCGATGGTGACTGCGTCCCGGATTCGGGGGTTCTTGAACCTCCTGACGGTCTCGACGCCCCACTCAAGACGCTTGGCCGCTTCTGGGGCGGTGAACCGAAGCCAGTCTGGGAGGTCCGTGTCGCCGGCGGAGCCGGCCTGGTCCCAGGTCCAGGGTCCGATGCGACAACGCATGCCGGAGGTGGCGACGGCTTCGAGGACGGCCTCGAGGTGGTTGCAGCCCGGCTCCTCGAAGCTGGTCGTGCCGAAGCGGACCATCTCGGCCGTTGCGTGCAGCGCGTAGGTGTGCATGTCCTCCTCAGTGAGCCGGGAGAACGACGGGTAGATGAATCGGCGGAGTGCCTCCAGGGTGGTGCCGCCTTCGGGCATCGCGCCCTTCGCGCAACACAGCAGGTGACGGTGGCCGTTCGACATGCCGGGGATGGTGACCTTGTTCGAGCCGTCAATAGTCTTGCGGCCGCAGTACTGGCTTGCGAGGTCCTCGCGGCGGCCTACGGCCACGATCTTGGTGTCGTCGACGGCGACGAATCCGTCGCGGTAGATCTTTCGGGTCCCGTCGACCGTCACAACCCAGCCGCCGTCGACGACGACGTCGACCTGCTTCGGAATAGCATTGTTCTCGGGCAGCACGCTCAACTCCACCCTTCTCAGATTTTATATCTGATATTCAATGCGCCGACGCTAACCGTGGCTCTCGCCACGGTCAATAGGTTGGGACAGGTCTCTTCAGATGACGCACTGGAAGGCCCATCTTCAAAGATCATCGGCTGATGGACCATGGTGGGGTGATACGTCGTCATGAACTCAGTGACCGGGAGCGGGAGTTGCTCGCTCCGCCGATATCTCGGGTTGCGACAACGGGCCGTACCCGCGTTGCGGACCGGCAGGTCATCAACGGGATGGTCTACAGGATCCGGACCAGGATCTCCTGGCGTGACCCGCCGGAACGCTACGGCCTGCGAACGACTGTCCACACCGGCCGCTCCGCCGCGACGCCCTCGGCGGCGTTGTCACTCGAGCCCTGCAGCTGGCGTCCTCGCGTCGGGGTGCACTACATACGGCGCAAAGAAGACTCGAGATGGGGACTGATTCAAGGGCGGGTGGCGCGACGGCCAGGATGCACCCAACTCAGGAACGGGTAGGTACTGGACAGGCTGTTGTGCGCCCGGGTGATCAACAACACCAGTGGAGTGCAGGTGACTGTCGCGGTGCGGCTCGGTCAGCGCTTGATCTCGTCGCCGACGAAGCTCTCGAGCTGGTCGCTCATCACCGACATCACATGAGCGCGCATGTACTTCTCAGCCGCTGCCGGGTCCTGGCGGACGATGGCAGTGCAGATCTTCTGGTGCTCGGAGAGGGAGTGCTCGATCCGGCCCGGGATGTCGACCGTGAGGCGCCCGATGCGGCGCTGATGCCCCTCCAGGTCATAGATGATGTCGTTGATCCACTTGTTGTCCGACTGGGAGTAGATCAAGCCGTCGAAGTGCTCGAACAATGCGATCACGTCTTCAACCTTGCCGTTGTCGATGGCCGCGCGACTGTCTCGCACGTTGCGTTGGAGCGCTTCGCACAGATCGTCGTTGCGCGACGATGCCGCGCGTGCGGCGCATCGACCCTCGACCAATTCGCGGACCTCGTACAGCTCTCGGAGATCTCGCCGACTGTAGCCGGCGACGATCGCGCCGCGGTAAGGGAACAGTTCGACGAAGCGGTCCTTCTGCAGACGTACGAACGCCTCACGGACCGGAGTCTTGCTGACGCCGAGCGACTTGGAGATGTCGATCTCCCGGAGTGCCGCCCCCACCTCGAAGTCACCGTTGATGATCGCGCGCCGCAGGTACTCGTAGACGCGGTCCTTCAGTTGCACGTGCTGGATCTCAGCGGTGGCCGGTGATTCAGCAGTCACTCTCTGTACCTCGCTCCACGGTGATGGTGCGGCGTGCGTCACGCCGCAGGATGGCGTAACCGACTTACCTTCGTAAGTAGCATACGATATTCCAAAATCGGAGCGCGTGTCGCGGACTCTGCCGGATCTTGCAAGTCCGCGCGGTCAGGCCTTCAGGACGAGTTCGCCGTCAACCAGGACCGGTCGACCGTCGAGCTCCAACGTCGCGTGCTGCATCACGCAGTCCAAATGGGCCACCGCATCGACGGCTCCCCCGTACGCGATCGAATTCCCGAACGCGATGTGGGCGCTCCCAAGCGTCGCTTCGGTCTCCATCGGGACGCCGCACACTCGTCCGTTCGGATTGAGACCCATCGACACCTCGGCCAGGTTCGACATGCGTGTGTCACCGCAGCGGCCGATCATCTCCAGCAGTCGGGCGGACTCGTCGCCCTCGGCGCCCTTGAACTCACCGTGCTCGATGTGAAGGGCGACGGGCTCGGAGATCGGTCCCTGTCCCATGAACAGGAAGTCGCCGTCGATGACCGCGACACCGCTGGTGCTGCCCTCGACCGGCGCCGTTCCGGACTCGACGTCAGGTGGGCACATGTACGCGCCGCGATCTCTCGCGATGCCGAACAGAGCACGGCCATCCCGGCCTCGAACCGAACCGGACAGGTCGGTGCCCGCCGGCGTCGTCAGGCGGTAGACATCGGCACGGGCCCAGGCGGTCGCGAGCGCCTCGGTGACGGCCTTCAACTCGTCGAAGTCGACGTCGAGTGGTCCTTCCAGACGGAACGTATCCTTGACGACCCCCGGCATGCAGAGATAGCGCGTGCCGCCGGCGGTTGCGTTCTGGCGTGCCTGACTCGACCCGATGAAGGTCGAGGTGAGCTCGATGGCAGCCGTCGCGCCTTGAAGAATTCGGGCTACCGCGGTGGGTGGTTCGCTGCCGGGAACGACGTAGCGCGGCATGCGGGTGATGACTGGGACACAGCCTCGGTCATCGAGGCCGCGCACCAGGCCCTCGACCACCGCAGTGTCGGTTTCGTCGTCGATGAGGAGGATGACCTCCTCCGGCCTACGAACCCCGAGACACTGGTCGAGGACCGTGGAAAGAGTCTGTTCAGGAAGCATTCTTCACCTTGGAGACCTCGTTGAAGGTCCTCTTGAAGTTGTGCATCGTCTTGAACCGGTCGTCGCCGAGCGGGAAGACGGAGATGCAGTCGACGCCGAGTTCCATCATGTTCTTGATGTGCTGGCGTGCGCGTTCGGGACCGCCGGCCAGGGCCATCCGGTGGACGAAGTCGTCGGGGAGCAACTTGGCGGCTTCTTCGGCCTCTTGGAACTCACCGCCCTCGTACATCTTGCGGACCTTCTCAACCAGCTCGGCGGAGAGACCGGCCATCTCGCAGTAGCCCGGGGCGGTCTGTGGGAACCAGGCTGCGATGGTGCGACCGGCCGCGAACGCTGCCTCTTCGTTGTCGTCGATGGCGCCATAGGCGAAGACGGTGATCTTGGGCCGCTCGCTCTTGCCAGCGGCGTCGACACCGCGGTCGATGTGGTTCAGCGCCCATTGCAGGCCTTCGGGGTGAAGGCCTGCGAGCAGGATGACGCCGTCGGCGACTCGGCCCGCGAGCTCAAGGGTCTTCGGGCCGCTGCAGGAGATGTAGATCGGCACCTGACGCTCGGCCGGCGCACGCATGTGGGCGTCGTCGAGCTTGAAGCCGGTGCCCTCCATGGTGACGTGTTTACCGGTCCAGAGCTGACGGATCGCGTCGATGGATGACTCGAGGCGCGCGAGGGTCGCGGGTTTTGAGCCGAGCGCGAGGAGGGGACGGTCGCCTGCACCGATACCGAGGCGGAAGCGACCTTGGCTGACGTCGTCGATCGTGGTCGCGGCGGTCGCGGTGACGGCCGGGTGACGTGTGATCGGGTTCGTGACCGCGGTGCCCAGCTGCAGACGACTGCTGCGACATGCTGCGAGCGTCAGGTAGGAGTAGACGTACCGAGCGTGAAGGGACGAGTCCGTGAGCCACAGTTCATCGAAGCCGGACTGTTCGATCTCCTCGACCACGTTCTCGAAATCAACTGGGGAGTCGACCGGCTGCAGCGCAACGCCACTAAGCATGGGGTTTTCCTCCTATCCGATGGTCAAGCTGACCACTTGATGATGGTGCGAACAAGTGCGTACAGGCCGAAGTTGATCGCGTTGGGATCGATCCACTCGTCTTCGGTGTGGGTGCCGTCGCCGTAGGTAATGCCCAGAGTCACGGCGGGGATACCGACCGAGTACGCGACGTTGGCGTCGGTGCTGGCGGCAGTGAAGCGGGCTGTCAGTCCGACTTCGGCGAGTGCCTCCGCCGACGCAATTACGAGCTCGTGGTCAGCGGCGATCCGACCTGCGGGCCGCGATCCGAGCTGCTCGATATCGACCTTGGTGCCCTCGTAGCCGGCGGTGAGGACTGCCTCAGCCTTGGTAACCAGCTCGGCGAGCGCATCGGGGTCTTCGGAGCGCAGGTCGAGGTCGAAGCTGGCGTTGATGGCACGGGAATTGATCGACTCGCCGCCGCTGAGAATGCCGACGTTGCGTGAGGTCTTGGCGGTGTGGTCGATCTGGATCTGCTCGATGGCGTGCACCATCTCGGCCGCAGTGTGAACCGCGCTCGGCGCAGTCGACTCCTCCCAGGCGTGCCCGCCCTGGCTGGTGAGCCTCACTCGGCGCCGTTCAGAGCCGACCCCGATGGTGTTCACCCGGCCAAGATAGTTGCCCTCCAAGGCGATGAAGGTGCCGACCCCGACCGGCGGGTGTGCCAGGGCGTCCCGGGCGCCGGCGAGGTCGCCAAGGCCCTCCTCGCCAACGGTCGCGACGATCCAGACCGGGAGCGCGACCTCAGCAGGAAGCAGCTCGTTGAGGACGGAGAGAGCTGCCACCGCGACGGTGTCGTCTCCACAGCCCGGACCGACAACCCGGCCTTCTGCGTCGTAGCGGAGGCCATGGTGGACGTCGCGGCTGAAGACGGTGTCGAGGTGGGCGGCCACGACGATGGCCGGTCCGAAACCGCCGCTACCGGGGCGGACTTGAGCCCAGAGGTTGCCGACGGCGCGCTGAGTCGCAGTCAGGCCATCGGACTCCCACCACTGTCGGACACGGCGAATTCGGTCGATCTCGTCCAGTGGGGGCGCCGGGATCTTGGAGAGCTCGAACGTCCGCTCAAGTACGGTGGGCGCCTGCTTCTCGCAGGCGGCGAGAAGGTCTCGATCGGGCTTGCGTGCTGCCTTGGCCATCGTCAGGGCCTCTTGAGGACATGAAGCTCGGCCAGGACCTGGTCGGTGTGCTCGCCAAGGCGCGGTGCCGGACCGGGGAAGGGAAGCGGGCCGTCGATCTGGACCGGGGCACCGATGATCTTCTGACCGCCGGGGTTCGCGGGGTCGACCTGGACCTGACCGAGAGCCTCGACCTGGGCAGAGGCGAGGACCTGTCCGAGGTCGCGGACCTCTGCCGCGGGAACGCCGAACTCGGAGAGCTTGGCTATCCAGTACGTCCGGTTGTGCCTGACGAAGCGAAGCTCGAGCTCGGCGATGAGGTCTTCAAGGTGGCCTACGCGGTCGGCATTGGTCGTGAACCGGGAGTCTTCGAGCAGTTCGCGAGCTTCGATGGCTTCGCACAGCCGGTGCCACAGGTCCTCGCTGCCCGCGCCGGCGAGGACGACGTGCCCGTCACTGGCTCGGTAAGCGCCGTAGGGCGCAAAAGTCGGCGAGTGACTGCCGATCCGCCCAGGCACGTCTCCGTTGACGAAGTAGGCCGGGGCGATACTGCTGAAAGTCGAGACCGCGAACTCAAGCAGCGAGGAGCTGACGACCGCACCAGTGCCGTCGTTGGCGGTCCGCCGGTAGAGGGCAGCGACGATGCCCAGAGCGCAGGAGACGGCGCTGCCGATGTCGAGGACGGGGACGCCGACCTTGACCGGGCCGCTGTCGGGTTCACCGGTGACACTCATCAGGCCGCCTTCGGCCTGGAGGATGAGATCGAAGCCGCCGCGCCCCGCGTCGGCCCCGTGCTGGCCATAGCCGGAGATGGAGCCGTACACAATGTTCGGGTAGCGCGCGGTGACGCTTGCCGAGTCAAGGCCCAGCTTCTTCAGCGACCCTGGTCGCCCATTCTCGATGAAGACGTCGGCTGTGGCGAGGAGCGCCTCGAGTGCGGACAGCCCGTCGACCGAGCGGAGGTCCAGCATGACGGAGCGCTTACCGACGTTGAGCGCGGTGAACAGGGCGCTTTCCCCGTCGACGAATGCGGTGCCCTGATTGCGGTACGGGTCACCCTCGGTCGGGACCTCGACCTTGATGACGTCGGCGCCGAGCATCGCCAGGAGCGTGCCGGTGTAGGCACCGGAAACGAACCTGGTCAGGTCGATGACGCGGATGCCTTCGAGGGGACGAGTCATGTTCACCATGGCAGCGGCTCCCGGTACACGCCGAAGACGTCACGCATGGTGTCGGCGATCTCGCCGAGCGTGGCGCCGACACGGCCGGCCTGCATGATGTGCGGCATGCTGTTCGTGTTCTTCACGAGCGAGTCGCGGAGTGCCGCCAGAGCATCGGCCACCTTGTTCTCATCACGCGATGCAAGCCGCTCAGCGAGACGCTCACGCTGCCGGTCGGCCGCGGTCGCGTCGATCTCGAACAGCGGCGGCGCGACCTCGTCGTCGTCCACGTACTTGTTGACGCCGACCTTGATGCGTTCGCCGGACTGGACCTCACGCTCGTACCGGTAGGCCGACTCGGCGACCCAACGCTGCGGTATGCCCTTGGCGAGCATCTCCACCAGGCCACCGCCGTCCTCGACCTTCTTCACCAGGTCCCAGGCGCGTGCCTCCAGCTCGTCGGTGAGGGCCTCGACAAAGTAGGAGCCGGCGAGCGGGTCGATGACCTTCGCTACACCGGACTCGTGCGCGATGATCTGCTGTGTCCGGAGCGCGAGCCGCACCGATTCCTCGGTCGGGATCTCAAGGGCTTCGTCGTAACCCATCACGTGGATCGACTGCGCACCCCCGAGGACCGCAGCGAGGCACTGGAGGGTGGACCGGACGACGTTGTTCAGCGGTTGCTGCGCGGTCAAAGTTGCACCGGAGCATCCGGAGAAGAATCGTAGGCGAGCCGAGTTCTCCTTCTTCGCCCCGAACCGAGTGGTGGCCAGGTGATGCCACATCCGGCGGGCCGCCCGGACCTTCGACGTCTCCTCGAACAGGTCGAGCTGGCTGGAGAAGTGGAACGAGAGCCGCGGCGCGAAGAAGTCGAAGTCGAGGCCCCGGGCCAGGAACGCCTCGGTGTAAGCGATGGCCGAGGCCATTGTCAGGCCAACTTCCTGGATGGCGTCGCAGCCGGCTTCTCGGGCGTGGTACCCGGTGATGGAGATTCCGTTGAACCGAGGCAGGTGCTCGGAGGCGTACTCGACGACGTCGGCGACGAGCCGGATGGAGTGCTGGGGCGGGTAGATGAACGTCTTCCTCGCCAGGAACTCCTTGAGGATGTCGTTCTGAAGGGTGCCGGCGACGTCCTCCATGCGTGCGCCCTGTCGCTCAGCGGCGACCAGGTAGAACGCGAGGATGATGGGCGCGGTGCCGTTGATGGTGAAGTTGACCGACAGCTTGTCTATAGGGAGTCCGTCGAAGACGGTCTCCATGTCCTCGACGGTGTCGATCGCGACGCCGACTCGGCCGACCTCGGCGGAGACCTGCTCGTCGCTGGAGTCGTAGCCGAGCTGGGTGGGGAGGTCGAACGCCACCGACAGCGCGGTCTGCCCCTGGGAGAGCAGGTACCGGTAACGCTCATTGGTGTCCTCGGCCGACCCGTAGCCGGCGTACTGCCGCATACTCCACAGACGCTCGCGGTACATCGTCGGATACGGACCCCGGGTGTAGGGCGCCTGCCCCGGAAGCCCGAGCCGGTCCTCGAGTCCGGGTGCGACCGAGCTCGCGAAGTAGATCGGGTCGACCGGGATGCCGGAGTCGGTGGTGACGATGTTGTCCTCGTCGTTCATTGCTCGCTACTCCTCCGATGCGATGTCGAAGATGCGGGAGACGAGATCGTCGATGGAGGTCCCGACGGGGAACACATCGCGGACGCCCAGCTCGCGCAGGCGGACGACGTCGCTCGGCGGGATAGTCCCGCCGACGACGATCGCGACGTCGTCCAGGTGCGCCTCCCTACAGGCGTCGAGCAGTTGCCGAGAGGCGTCGACGTGAACCCCTGAGAGCACCGAGAGCCCGATGACGTCGACGTCTTCGTCCACCGCTGCGCCGACGATCTGCTGTGGAGTCTGCTGGAGGCCGAGGTAAATCACCTCGGCTCCAGCATCACGCAACGCCATGCCCACGACCTTCACGCCGCGGTCGTGCCCGTCGAGGCCCGGTTTGGCAAGGAGGATCCTCGGACGAAAGCTGTTCACGCCGACGCCTGAGGGCTGAGTGCTCGGACAGCGAACTCGGCGTACACGCGCGTGGCCTCGACGATGTCGTCGATCGACAGGTGCTCGTCGGGGCAGTAAACCGGCTCGCCACCGGGGCCGAAGATGACGGTCGGGACCTTGTGGCCGAAGCTCGCGGTATCGCCGAGCCAGCTGGCGGCCTGCAGCGGCGGCTCGGCGCCATTGCGGACGGACTTGACCGAGGCGCGCATCAGTTCCACTACGTCGTCGCCGGGCTTGGCCAAGTAGCCGCTCTTGACGTCGACCAGCTCAAGCTTGGCACGGAAGCGGGGCTCGCGTTTGCGGGCGGCCGCGAGGCAGCGCTCGATCTCGGCCTGGACCTCTTCGACTGTGACGCCGGGCTGCGGACGGCAGTCGACGCGGACGACGCACTCGTCGGGAATCATCGACGGGCCGCCCGGCGGCAGGCCGCCGTAGACGCGACCGGGAGCCATGTAGGTCTCCTCGCCGAACAGGTCGGCGACCCAGTCCTCGATAGCCGGGGTGAGACGAGAGAGGTCGAGCTCGATGATCGCGTGCGAGGCGAGCATGTTCGCGTTGACCGCGAGGGGCTTGTGGCATGTGTGCGCCGACTTGCCCTGGACGGTGATGTCGAAGTAGTAGCGGCCGCGGTGGCCAAGGAAGATCTCGTTGCCGGAGAGTTCACCGAGGACGGCGAGGTCGGCGTTGTACTCGTCGAAGTAGCGGATCGAACCAAGCTGGTCGCCCATGTGGTCGGAGACGGCCGCCATGCCGACAGTGCCGTTCAACTGAACGCCGGAGTCGCGCAAGGCCTCCATCGCGACGATCTGGCAGACGAGCGCTGCCTTCATATCCATGATGCCGTGGCCGTAGATGGCGTTGTCGATGATCTCTCCGGAGAACGGTTCGGTCTTGCTCCAACCGATGGAGACCGGCTTGGTGTCCAGGTGGCCGGTCATCACGACGCGCTTGCCCTTGCCGAAGCTGAGCTCGCCGATGGCGTTGGGCCGGTCGCCGATGACGTCCTGGAGGCCGGCATTCTCAAAGTCGGCGTTCTTCATGTAGTCGGCGAGGAACTTCGCGAGAGGGCCTTCATCTCCGAGGATGCTCGGGATGCGGCACACCTCCTGCACGAGTTCGTTCAGCCGTGCGTAGTTGATTGCTTCCACAGCCTTCCGGGCCGCGGCGTCGATGGCGTCAGTCATGTGGTGGTCCCTTCTTACGTCGAAGGCGGTGAACAGAACCTATGATTTGAGATCTGATATGCAATGTAGCGAGGTTCGAACCAACACGCTACCCCTCGCGGCATGGATTGCGATCTGGCACGCAAAGCCCTTGAGTCGGCAAGGACGGCTTCGCAGGGGGGGGGGCTTCGGTCGACCGGCGGCCCCATTGAGGGCTGGGCAAACATGACGACAACACGTATGCTTCCAAAGATCGTATCTGAAATATAACATGCGAGGGGTGAACCATGGCTTCACCTGAGAGCGGCGGCCTGGTCCGAGCTCATGCAGGTCGCGGTCCCGTGGGACGGCCACGAAGAGGCCATAACAGCGATCGCGCCCGCTCTGGCCGGGAAGATCGTCGTCAGCTGTGTGAACCCGCTCGGCTTCGACAGGTTCGGTGCCTACGGGCTCCCGCTCACCGAGTCCGCGGCAGAGCAGTGGAGCGTCCGTGCAACGGCTTGAATGTGGGCCGTTCGATCTCGGTGGCCCGACGGGCGACGAGGATCCTGTCGGCGACCTCGTGCCCGGCGACTCCTACCGTGTCGGGTTCGAGGCGGAAGACGTCCTGCCCGGCGTGATCCCGGAGCAGGGCGGCAAGTCGAGGTGGGAACACCGTGGTACGCATGGGGGTCTCCGGGAAGGCCGAGGGGACGACCTCACCGATGTCTACCAGTACCTGTGGGTACGAATCGGCTTGATACGCCGGCTTAGTACCAGGCGCTGGCCTTGAGGCTCTTTCGAGCGGACACCTTGTGGCGGATGGCGAAGAGAATCTTCATCACGCACCCCCTTTCAGGGTGAAGACGGTACGCACGCCCCCCTTGTCGAGATCGTGCGCAGCTTGGCTCCTCGAGACTTCATCTCTCCGATTCACGATTGATATACGCCCAGTTCAGGCAGACCCTGTAGTTCCTGATGGCTCTTGCGGCAGCAGGGCAGTGCCCCGTGAACAGCGACTCGCCGACGAGCCCACCGGCGCCCTCGACACCATCAACGGCCGTGCCGCGCCGGACCTGTTGACCTCGCTGAACGACGAGGGACCACCATCGCGATCATCACCCACGACCAGGAAATCGCCCGGCGGCTGCCCCGAAGGGTCGAGATCCTCGACGGCCCCCTGGACGCGGACACCCGGGGTGACGTCCTCTGTGACGACACGTTTGCCATCCGTAGGGGACTCTCTCACCGAGAGACACGGGGAACCCCGGCCATGACCACCACACCGAACCGGCCCCCTGTGCGGCCCTGGGCGTTACCGCGCCGGACCGCCGAGGTCGACGGCAAGCAGGCCGGTCTTGGTGATCTTTTCGGTACCGTGAGGACGGCTCACCGCCACCTCGGAAGCGATGGTCAAGGTGGCGACGCTCTCAGCCGCCCGACTCGGTGAGGTCTGCCAGGAGTGCGTTGATGACGCGGTCGGTGGAGGCGGCCATGTCGACCGACTGGGGGGCGAGCAGCCATTGGACCTGCAGGCCGTCCATGACCGCGATGATCGCGTTGGCCGCGTCTTCGAGGTTCGAGTCCGCCTGGATCTCGCCGAGTTCGCGTGCTTCGGCGAGGGCTTCGGTGACGAAGATACGCAGTCCGGCGTAGCGGTCGCGGAAGTAGTCCTGCGCGGGGTGGCCTTCGGTCACGCTCTCCGCCGACAGGACGGCGTACAGCCGGACGATGCCTTCCCGTTCGGTGTTGCGGCGGGCGGTGTCGACAAGGTGGCGCAGGAAGGCCAGGCCCTGGGGGCGTTCTGGGCCGAGCTGTTCGATGTCGGTTTCGTCGCGCAGTGCCAGGATGCTGGTGAGCAGTTGGGCCTTGGAGCGGAAGTAGTGCAGGACGCCGGCCTGGGTGACTCCCGCGCGGTCGGCGATCTCCTGCAGGGAGGCGTTGTTGTAGCCGCGGGCGGCGAAGGTGTCCATGGCGATCCGCAGGATCTCCTGCCGCCGCTGCTGCGCTTTGAGGCTCTTTCCTGTGCGGGGCTGCCGCTCCTCGTTCGTCCTGCTCTCACTCATCGTGCGGGGTCTACGGGGCTGTCCATCAGTGCTCACGTGCCCATCAAACCCGGGAAATATCTTACGGACAAGGACTTACTAAGTACTTAGTAAGTGTGCTTTCCTGCTCCCGTTCCGCCCGCTGCGTGCCGCGTTGCGGCCTGGAAGGACGAGCATGAGCCGCCCTGCCCTCCCTGATGACACCGAGCTGTCCGACCGCATCCGGGCCCTGGATCTCGAGTCCAAGGTCCGGCTGCTGACGGGTGCGAGCCTGTGGAGACTTCCGGCCGAGCCCCGCCTCGGACTGTCGGCGGTGACTATGTCCGACGGCCCGCAGGGAGTGCGCGGGACCGGTGACGATCCGGCCGCCACCGGACTGCTGGCCCCGGCGCCCAGCGCACTGGCAGCGGCCTGGGACACCGAGCTCGCCGAGCGGCTGGGCACGCTTTTCGCCACGGAGGCGCGCCGCAAGGGTGTCGACGTCGTCCTGGGCCCGGTGGTGAACCTGCAGCGCACCCCGGTGGCCGGGCGGCACTTCGAGTACTTATCCGAGGACCCGCTCCTCACCGGCACCCTTGCCGCCGCCCTCGTACGCGGTCTGCAGGGCCAGGGCGTGGGTGCGTGCCTGAAGCACTTCGTGGCCAACGACTCCGAGACCGACCGCACCCGCTACCGCTCACGGCTCGACGAGCGGACCCTGCGCGAGGTCTACCTCGCCCCGTTCGAGCAGGTCCTCACCGAGGCTGAGCCGTGGAGCGTGATGGCCGCCTACTCGGGCGTCGACGACGGCATCGAGTCGGCGCCGATGACCGAGAACGCGCGGCTGCTGCGCGAGGTGCTGAAGGAGGAGTGGGGTCTTTCCGGGGTCGTGGTCAGTGACTGGGCCGCCACCCGTTCGACCGTCGCCTCGGCGCTCGGCGGCCTCGACCTGGTGATGCCCGGACCCGACCCGCTGTGGGGCGAGCCCCTGATCGAAGCCGTCCGTGCGGGCGAGGTGGACGAGCGGCTCATCGACGACAAGGTGTTACGGCTGCTGCGCCTGGCCCGGCACACCGGCCGGCTCGGCGCACCCAGGACCGACTCGCCACCGCCTGCCGTCCCGGAGGCACCGGGAGAGGCCGATTTCCGTCTCCTGCGCGAGGTCGCCGCCCGCGGCATGGTGCTGCTGCGCAACGAGGCGGGCCTGCTGCCGCTGGCGCCGGAAGGCATCCGCAGTGTCGCGCTGATCGGCCCGAACGCCGTGGCGCCGTACCTCCAGGGTGGCGGGAGCGCCTTCGTTCCGGCGGTGCGCACGGTGTCGTTCGAGGACGGGCTGCGCGCCGCGCTCCCCGAGCACGTCCGTCTGCGGGTGCACCGGGGCGGTGACTCCCGTCAGCGCCCGCCGTACCTGTCCGCCGCGCTGATCACCGATCCCGAGACCGGCGCCGCCGGCGTGCGCGCCGACCATCTCACCGTCGGCGGCAACCGTGTCGGCGGCGAGATCCGCCCCTCCGGCGACTGGAGCGGATACCGCGGCTTCGGGCCAAAGACGCACCGCGTGGTGCTGCACACGCTGCTGACCCTCACCGAGCCGGGGACGCACCGCCTGGAGATCGGGTGCGTCGGCCGCTACCAGGTGAGCGTCGACGGCGAGGAGGTCCTTACGGGCGACGACGACCGGGGCGTGGAGCTGATCCTCGACTCCACCCACAGCAACCCGCCGCTGCGCGGCATTGACCTCGTGGTGGGACCGCAGCCCCGTCGGATCGCCCTTGCCATCGACCTCACGGTGGTGGAACCGGGCGGCTACGACCGTTTCGTCACTGCTCAGTTGCGCCACGCCCCGCCGGGGCCGACGCCGTACGAGGAGATCACCGAAGCCGCCGCCGCGGCCCAGGCCGCCGATGCGACTGTGGTCGTCGTGGGCACCAATGAGGAGGTCGAGTCCGAGGGCTGGGACCGCACCACTCTCGACCTGCCCGCCCACCAGAACGAACTGGTCCGCAAGGTGCTCGCCGCCAACCCGCGCACCATCGTGGTCGTCAACGCCGGCGCCCCCGTACTGCTGCCCTGGGCCGACGAGGCACCCGCCCTGCTCTGGGCATGGCTGCCGGGCCAGGAGGCCGGGCACGCCCTCGCCGACGTCCTGCTGGGCCGCATCGAGCCGTCCGGCCGGCTGCCCTGGACGCTGCCCGCCCGCGCCGAGGACGTCCCCGTCCCCGACGCTCGCCCCCGTGACGGCATCGTGCACTACAGCGAGGGCGTCCACATCGGCCATCGGGCCTGGGACAAGGGCGGTCTCGTCCCGGCCTTCCCGTTCGGCCACGGACTCGGCTGGACCCGGTGGTCGTACGAGTCCGTGGACCTCTCACAGTCGTCCGTCTCCGCCGATCTGCCCGACCCCGCGGGCGGAGACGGGCTCACACTCACCGTGCATCTGACCAACACCGGGCCACGGGCTGGTCGTGAGGTCGTCCAGGTCTATCTGGAGCCGCCCCAGGACGGGCTCGACCGGCCGGTGCACCTGCTCGCCGGCTTCGCGCTCGTCCAGGCGGCGGCAGGCGAGCGCACCACTGCCGACCTGGACGTGCCCGCGCGCGCCTTTCAGGTCTGGGACACCGGCAGGCGCTGGCGTACCCCGCCGGGCCGTTACCGGCTGCACGTCGGACGCTCCAGCCGCGATCTGCGTCTCACGGCCGAAGTGACCGTCCACGACGGCGAGTTCCACGCCACCCGCTGACCCACCCGTCGTCTGCTCACCCCTCCCCCACCCCCTGCTTCTTCACCAGCTCGACGGCAAGGAGCCGCACCCATGCGTACGACCCGTCCCACCACCAGAACCCTCCAGATGGCCTGCGCCACCGTCGCCGCCGCCCTGCTGGCCACCGGCTGCGGCCGCAGCGACGACTCCGCGGCCGCCGACGCGCCGGCGACGATCAGCAGCGGCAAGGCCAAGGGCAAGCTCGTCATGTGGTCCATGGGCGACAAGGCCGACAAGGACCTGCAGAGCCTGGCGAAGAAGTTCGAGCAGCAGAACCCGGGCGTCACGGTGCAGGTCACCGCGGTGCCGTGGGACGCCGCGCACGAGAAGCTGACCACCGCGATCGCCGGCGGCAACACCCCCGACCTGTCGCTGATCGGCTCCACCTGGATGGCCGAAATGGCGGCCATGAAGGGCTTCCAGGCCACCCCCGCCTCGTTCAAGGCATCCGCGTTCTTCCCTGGCCAGTGGGACACCACGAAGTACAAGAACGCCTCCTATGGCGTGCCATTCATCGCCGACACCTCCGTCATCTACTACCGCACCGACATCACCGCGAAGGCCGGGATCAAGGGTGCCCCGGCCGATGACTGGGCCGGCTATCTGAAGGACCTGAAGGCCATCCAGGCCACCGCGGGCAAGCAGAACCCCAAGCTGCGCCACGCCACGCAGTTGCAGACCGGCTTCAACTCCTGGCTGTTCTGGCTGCCGTTGGTGTGGCAGCAGGGCGGGGACATCTACGACCCGGGCACCAAGAAGTTCACGTTCGACTCGCCCGCGGTCACCAAGGCACTGGAGTACTACAGCGGCATCTTCAAGGACGGTCTGTCACCGAACGACAAGACCGACTCCGGGCAGAATTTCCAGAACGGACTGATCGGCACCGTCCAGCAGGGCGCCAGCACCAGCGGCAACCTCCACCTCAACGCCCCCGCGCTGGACAGCACGTGGCAGACCATGCCCCTGCCCAAGGGCGAGCAGACCGCCGGGCTGGCCGGTGGCAGCGACCTGGCGGTGTTCAAGGACGCCAAGAACCCGGACGCGGCATGGAAGTTCGTCCAGTTCCTCACCGCCCCCGAGAACCTCGCCACGTACGCGGACGCCACCGGCAACCTGCCCGCCGCCGCCCAGTCCTGGTCGGAGGGCAAGCTGAGCGAGAACCCCAAGATGGCCGCCTTCGAAACTCAGTTGAAGGTCACCAAGGCCCCGCCGTCCATCACCACCTGGCAGCAGATCGCCGACACGATCGACAGCGAGCTGGAGAAGCTCGCCTACGGCAAGTCCACCCTCGCCGAGACGCAGAAGACCCTGCAGTCCAAGGCCGCCAGTATCGGCACCGGCCGCTGAACCGGCGACGCGCGCCTATCCCTCGTACGGACGGATGACAACCATGCCCACGAGCACCGTTGCCGGGCAGGGCACCAAGAAGCGCGACCCCGGCGGCGAGCAGTCGGCGGCCCGCCGCCGAACCCTCTCACCGCGGTTGCGGCGCGCCGCACAGGGTCGCCGGAGCCGGGCCGCGTGGACCCTCGCGGCCCCGTTCCTCGTCCTGTTCCTCGCCTTCATGCTGCTGCCGGTCGTCTGGTCGATGCTGATGAGCCTGACCGACACGCAGAGCGCCGACCTGCGGACCCCGCTGAACGTGTCATTCATCGGCCTCGACAACTACGTCCGGCTGTTCGCGGACGAGCAGTTCGTTCATGCGCTGCGCAACACGGCCGTGTTCGTCCTGGTGGGTCTGCCGCTGACGCTGGCCGCCGGGCTGGCCGCGGCGGTCGTTCTGAACAGCGGCATCCGCCGTTTCCGGGCCCTCTTCCGGGTCGGCTTCTACCTGCCGGTGATCACCAGCGTCGTGGCCGTGGCCGTGGTGTGGAAGACGCTTCTGGAACCGCGGGCGGGGCTGGTGAACACCGTGCTGGCCTGGTTCGGGATCGACGGGCCGGCCTGGCTGGCGGACACCCGATTCGCGCTGCCCGTCATGATCGTGATGGCGGTGTGGCGCAACCTCGGCACGGTGATGATCATCATGTTGGCGGGTCTGCAGTCCGTGCCCCAGTCCCTGATGGAGGCGGCCGAACTCGACGGCGCCGGAGCCTGGCAGCGGTTCTGGCGGGTCACCTTCCCGCTCTTGCGCCCCGCTCTGCTGCTGACCGCTGTGACCACCGGCATCGGCTATCTGCAGTTCTTCGACGAGCCGTTCGTGATGACCGACGGCGGGCCCCTGGACTCGACCTTGTCGGCCACGTTGTACGCCTACAAACAGTTCGGCAACGGCAACTACGACATGGCCACCGCGGCCGGCTACGTCGTCTTCGTCCTCATCGTCGCTCTGACCGTCCTGCAGTTCCGCGTGCTGCGAGACAAGGACTGACCGCCATGAGTACCCTCACCCGCCCTCGCACCGCACCCGCGGACACCGACCGGGCCCTGCGCCGTCGCCGCATCCGACAGGCCTGGGGCCGGCCCTGGCTGTATGGGCCGCTCTTCGGCTGCCTGCTGCTGATGATCACACCGTTCCTGTGGATGCTGTCCGGCTCCCTCAAGCCCGAGGCCGACATCCGCAAGTTCCCGCCCGACCTGATCCCCAGGCACCCCACGTTCACGAACTACCGGCAGTTGTTCAGCAGCCTGGACTTCACGACCATGTTCACCAACTCGGTGATCGTGGCCCTGGCCGTCACCGCCGGCAACCTGCTCTTCTGCTCGATGCTGGGCTACGCCCTGGCGAAGCTCGAATTCCGCGGTCGGCGCACGGTGTTCACGCTGGTCATCGCCACACTGATGGTGCCGGGTCTGGTCACCTTCGTGCCGCTGTATGTGCTGGTGGCCAACATGAAACTGACCGGCTCGCTGCTCGGCTTGATCCTGCCGTTCCTGGCCGCCCCGTTCGGGGTGTTCCTGATGCGGCAGTTCATCTCCACCCTGCCCGATGAACTCATCGACGCCGCCCGCGTGGACGGCTGCCGTGAACTGGCCATCTTCTGGAAGATCATTCTGCCGCTGACCAGGCCGGCCCTCGCCACCCTGGGCATCATCACCTTCCTCGGCTCCTGGAACAACTTCCTGTGGCCACTGGTCGTGGCCCAGAACGAGGACCAGTACACCCTCCCCGTCGGCCTCGCCCTGGCCAGCAGCGGACAGGACTTCACCCGCTTCGGCGTCCTGCTCGCCGGCAGCGTCGGCGTCCTGCTCCCGGTGATGATCGTCTTCCTGCTCTTCCAGCGCCACTTCGTCGCCGGCATCGCCACCACCGGCCTGAAGTGACCCCTGCTCCGACGCCCTTTCCGCCCCCACCC
Organism: Streptomyces sp. NPDC004752; assembly: GCF_053601275.1. Lineage (NCBI taxonomy): Bacteria > Bacillati > Actinomycetota > Actinomycetes > Kitasatosporales > Streptomycetaceae > Streptomyces > Streptomyces sp. NPDC004752. Next base: position 50,199 of record NZ_JBSGBN010000015.1, read on the forward strand.
GCCGGTTTCGCACACCGCAGTCCACCTCTGCAACCCACGCAAGGAGCCGCACCATGAAACCCACCCTCCGGGGACGGCGCCGGGCCGCTCTCGCAGCCGCCACGACCCTGCTCACCACGTTCTCCGTCCTGTCGGCAGCCACACCCGTCCTGGCCGCTCCCGCACCCGGCAAGGCACAGGTCTGGCTCACCGACCTGTCCACCGACACCCACCTGGCCAAGCAGTCACCAGTGACCTGGAAGGCCGGCCCCGCACCGGCCGGTTCCTCCGGCTCGGCGATCACCGTGGACACCAACCGCGCGTACCAGTCCATAGCCGGCTTCGGGGCCTCGTTCACCGACTCCTCCGCCTGGCTGGTCGGCACCAAACTCGACACCACGCAGCGCAACGCCCTGATGCACGACCTGTTCAGCCGCCGCGACGGCATCGGCCTGAGCTTCCTGCGTCAGCCCATGGGCGCCAGCGACTTCACCGTGAGCGGCAACTACTCCTATGACGACATGCCCGCCGGCCAGAGCGACCCCGCACTCGCCCACTTCAGCGTCGACCACGACCGGGCGTACACGATCCCCCTGCTGAAGCAGGCCGGCCGGATCAACCCGCAGCTGACCGTCATGGCCAGCCCGTGGAGCGCACCGGGCTGGATGAAGACCAGCGGCTCGATGGTCACGGGGCAGCTCAAGCCGGACGCCTATCAGGCGTATGCCGACTACTTCGCGAAATTCCTCAAGGCGTATGCGGCGGCCGGGGTACCGGTGCGCTACGTCACCCCGCAGAACGAGCCGCTGTACGAGCCCTCCACCTACCCAGGCATGGCCATGCCCGCCGACCAGGAAAAGACCTTCGCCACCGACTACCTCGCCCCGACGCTCAAGGCTCAGGGCCTGTCCACCCGCATCCTGGGCTACGACCACAACTGGGACGTCACCAGCTACCCCGAGTCCCTGTACACCGACCCGACCGCAGCCCAAAGCTTCGCCGGTACGGCCTGGCACTGTTACGCCGGTGACGTGACGGCGCAGACCGTCGCCCACAACGACTACCCCAACAAGCCCGCCTTCCAGACCGAGTGCTCCGGCGGCGCCTGGGAGGGCGACGAACAGGACGGCTTCGCCGGCACGATGGACAACGTCATCAACGCCCCCCGGAACTGGGCGCAGAGCAGCGTCCGCTGGAACATGGCCCTTGACGCCGACAGCGGCCCCACCAACAACGGATGCACCGACTGCCGCCCGGTGGTGACGGTCGCACCGAACACCGACGGCAAGTGGACGTACACGCCGACGGCCGACTACTGGGGGCTGGCGCAGGCCAGCAAGTTCGTCCAGCCGGGCGCGCGCCGGGTCGCCTCCAACACCCTCGGCAAGGGCAGCATCGAGGACGTCGCCTTCACCAACCCCGACGGCTCCACCGCACTGGTCACCTACAACTCGGGTACCACCGACCGCACCTTCACCGTCGGCTGGGGAAGCCGCCACTTCAGCTACACGCTGGCCGCGGGAGCCGCCGCGACGTTCACCTGGACGGGCAACCAGAGCGGAAGCACCGCCCCCGCCGCCATCGGCTCCGTCGACATCCCCTTCCGCAACCCTGACGGCAGCAAGGCCCTGATCAGCTACGACAGCAGCCTTGTGGCCCGGCAGCACCAGGTCCGCCTCGGCGGCAACTGGGCCGGCTACACCCTGCCCGCCGGCGCCTCCCTCACCCCGCCCACCGGCGAGACGGCCCTGTCCCGCGACGGCTGGCAGGCAACAGCCTCCGCGAGCGGCCCGGACGACCCGCCGTCCCAGGCCATCGACGGCGACCCGGCCACGCGCTGGAGCCTGGGCCACGCCATGCAGTCGCAAGACTGGTTCCAGGTCGACCTCGGCTCCACCCAGACCTTCAACCAGGTCGTCCTGGACACCACCGCCTCGTCCGGCGACTACGTCCGCCAGTACGAGGTGTCCACCTCCGACGACGGCACCACGTGGAGCAAGCCGATCGCGACCGGGGCGGGCAACACCGTGGCCCGGATCCTGCTGCCCAAGACCACCGCCCGCTACCTCCGGGTGACCAACAAGACCAGCTCCGGCAGCTGGTGGTCCATCCACGAATTGTCCGTCCTCGCTCCGGGCGGCAAGACTGCCTCAAGTGCAAGCGAGACCATGGCTGTTCAGCGCAAAACTGCGGCGCTGCCCGACGGCACCCAGCTGACAGCTGTCTACAACTCCGGCAACAGCACCGCCACGTTCGACGTCCCGTGGGGCGACACGACGTACAGCTACCGACTGCCCCCCGGCGCCGCCGCGATCTTCACCACCCGCTCAGCCTGACCCGCCCCCCCACGCTGCCATAGCAAGTTCACCGGAACCACCACAGAGAGGAAGAACTGGACAGCCCAACCTGCGGGGTCCCCACGGCGGGCCTGGCCAAGAACACTCGACCCATCCCGCTCCGCGCCGGGCGGTCCGGGGTCAGGTCACCGAGCCGGCACGCTTCCTCGACGTCCGTGCCTGACGTGGCTGGTGGGTCACGCGCGGTGGGTACCCCGCACAGGAACGGGCCAGTGAAGATGGCCAGAAGTCCAAGGCTGAGATCGTCGAACCGCACCAGCACTGTGGCCCTCGCTCACCGGAGCAGAACCGCGCCGGCAATCAGGGGGTGACAACTCACAGCCGAACGAAAAGGGAGGGCTTCCGGTAGGCCAATGTGAGCCAGGACGAGTCAACTGTGCAGGCCAGGCCCCGGGTGACGTCCACCATGGTGTAGCCGCAGGAGTGCGGGCCGCAGACGACTCCGCGACGGGGGTTGAAGAAGCCGCCCTCTTCCCGGAACTTCCACGCGATCCGCTTGAGGTGCAGGCAACGGGAGAGCCGGTCCTGCGGACGCGTGGCCCTGCGGATGGCCATGGTCGACGCGGTCGAGTCACGGCCAGGAACGGATCCGGACCGCGCCAGTTTCACCATCGCCCGGGAGACCGCCCGCGACGCGGTTGTCCTGAATGCCGGGCACGGGCCGGACCCCCGCAATGTGCTGATGTTCTGCACTTCATGTCCGTAGATCCCGACCGAACCTGGACTCCCCGCGCAGTCGCGACCGCCCTTCACGTCCGCAACGCCCACAGCTTTGCGACACAGATGGGCCAGTGGGTGGCCGACGGACTCCTCCGTAAGATCAGCCATGGCACATACGTACGTGCCGACACCTGGATATCCGCCCCTTGACGAAGTCAACAAACCCCTGACTACGCGGTGTTGGGCATCAGCCGCATAACCCGCGTCAGGATTCGGGGTCAAGACCCGATTGGACACTCCCCCGCCCGGCTCCACAGCCCCGCCGCATCGTCCGCTGGATCATGACCGCCCTCGGAGACCTGACAGCCGATGATGCCGCCGATCTCAAGGAGATCCGGACCAGCTACCCCGAACTCGACGCCGTCACCCACCACGTCCGCAACTTCGCCACCATGATGGGCGACCTGCGGGCCTGTTCAACGAACTCGCGCCGGACGGAACGGTTTCCGTCGTCTGCGTCGGCCCACCACCCCTGACGTAACCTCGCCGACCGCCCTCGCAAGATTGAGTCATCAACCCCAACCACCCGGGGTTGTGCTGACCCTCACGAGGTGGTGCCCGAATCCAGGACGCCGGACTGTGCATGCTCCTGCTGTCGGAACTGGGTTGGGGCGACGCCTGTTGTGCGGGTGAAGACGCGGGAGAAGTACGCCGGGTCGGCGTAGCCGACGGTCCGGGCGATGGCTGCGACGGACTGGTCGCTGCCGGCCAGCAGTGCTTTGGCCCTGGTCATGCGGTATCGCGTCAGGTATTCGATGGGCGTGGAGCCAGTGCAGCGGCGTACCTCAGTGGCCAGGGTGTCCCGCGAGACGGCAAGTTCGGCCGCGACTGCCGAGATTCTGACTGGCAGATGGGCATCGCGGGCCAGGATTTCCAGTGCACGTCGGCCGATGCTGCTGTTGACTCGAGTTCCCTCAGCATGCGGTGAGGCGCCGATGGCAGCGATCAGGGTGTGCAGGAGCGCGGCGGCACGGACGTGTGCGGGCACCGACTCTGGTTGTCCGGCGGTTTCGAGCAGTTTCACGAAGGTGGCCTGGATCAGCTTGGTGTCGGCTGCAGCGACGAGATGGGATCCGGAGCCGAGAAGGCCCAATGCCTCGTATCCTGTCGTGGCTGGACCCTCAAAGAGGACCCAGTACTCGGCCCAGGCTGTACCCGGCAGAGGGCCGTAGTGGTGAGGGATGCCGGGTGGAAGCCAGAAGAGAGAGCCTGGACTCACTTCCCGAAAGCCAGGCAAGCCCTGGAGGGACAGTCGGCCCGAGCCCGCAGTGACATAGACGCCGGCGTAAGTAGTCAGGGTGCGATGTGACCAGGTCCGGCGCTGCTCGGGGATCCGACCGACTCCGGTGACAGCCAGACCCAGTGCCCGTACCTCCGCCGGCGGGGTCAGATAGCGACTGGAGGGCGGGACTGGACTACCCACGGGCCTCCTGTCGACAGATGTCCAAGTACTGGGGGACATACTCCATGGTCCTCATGACATCACAGGCAGCAGCATGTCAGGCATGCAGAATAGCGACGCATCCCGGTCGACGGGAGTCCTGACCTCGAACGGCTACGTCCTCGACCCGAGCCCTCGTCGGCTTGGTCGCCTGATGCCTGTCCCCGAGGAGGAGCGCAAGGACCTCGGTGCCCTGCACGAGCGGTTTCGCCGCGAGGGCTATCTCTTGTTTCCTGGCTTCTTCGAGGCTGAGACTGTTCTGGATTTCCGGCGCCACTACTTTGCCCAATTGGCTCCCAGCGGGCTTACCCGTCCAGGTACTGACCCGGGAGAAGGTGTTGCCGGCACCTCGGACCGGCTCGATCGCGCCGCCTTGCGGCGGATCCTCTTCAACGATCTCGTGCCTGGCCCTGAGTATGAGGCCCTGTGCCGGCATCCACGACTGGTTGCTTTCTACCGGTGGTTCCTCGGCACGGAGGGCCTTCACCTGCACAGGCGGAAGATCATTCGGCACATTGGTCCAGGGGAGACCGGTATCGGCACTGCCACCCAGGCACACTACGACTTGGTCTACCTCCGCGAAGGGACCGACCGCGTAGTCTCGTCCTGGATCCCACTCGGCGATGTCCCACTCGCACGCGGGCCGCTGATCTACCTGGAGGGCAGCCACCACCGAGTGCTCCGAGAGGAGGCCGCAGGAAGACTCAAGCGGCCCGCTGCCTCGATGACGGCCGATTTGCCGGGGCTGGCCGAAGAGTATGACAGCCGTTGGCTGATCACGGACTTCGCCGCCGGGGACCTGATGGTCCACAACGCCCACATCATCCACGCCTCTCTCGACAACACCGACCCGCATGGCCTGTTCCGGCTCTCCACCGATCTCCGCTACCAGGCCGCGGCGGACCCGATCGACCAGCGCTGGCAGAAGCACTGGCATGACCAGGATGGACTGTGAACCCAACCGGCAGCGTATGACGCCAAGGAGTGAGCGGTCCCGGTGCCCTGCAGCCTGCCGCTGATCCTGCCGGCCGTGATCCCGGCCGGAGCCGACGCCGTGCTGTCCGCACGCGTCGACTACGAGACGCATTACCTCAATGTCGGCAACCGCAACGTACGCTCCATGATGCGCTGGGTTGCGACCTGCTCCCGCTATGACGACGAGGTGAGCTGCCCCGAGTTTCGCAGAGTCCGACCTTGATGGTTCAGGCGGACTGCGGGACTTGGTCCTGGCTCCGCCAGAAGTCCCGTTCGTACCCGGCGGGCGGCACGTTGTCGAGAGCGGAGCGGAGTCGCTCTTCGTTGTACCACGTCACCCACTGGAAGATCGCCCGCTCGACCTGGTCGAAGTCCTTCCACGGGCCCTGCATCTCGATCAGCTCGGCCTTGAAAGTGCCGTTCAGCAGGGCCTCGGCCACGGCGTTGTCATAGCTGTCCGCGACCGAGCCGGCCGACGCGGAAGCGCCGATGCCGGACAGTCTCTCGGTACACCGAATCGATACGTATTGTCCGGTGCCGCCCCCGTCGCAAAGGCCCCCGCCGGGGCCGCTGGTTCGGCGCCCTTCTCCAGCCTTGGCTTGGGCACGAGTTGGAGCCAAGCGCGAGCGGAGGCTCCCAGGGGTTGACGGTCCGGACTGTGCGAACAAAGAATGAACCGGACCCTGACAACGTTGTCTTAGGTCCATCCCAGGAGGCGCATCCCCGTGAACCATTGCCCGCCCGCGCTGAGCAGACGCCGGTTCGCCCAACTGTCGGGCCTGACCGTGGCATTGGCGGCGTCGACGTCGCTCGGCGCCTCGTCGGCCACGGCCGACGACCGGCCGGGGGTTCCTCGCCCGGCCGCTCCCGATCACATCGCCGACGCCTACTACCGGGCCCTGCTCACCCACACCCACTGGTCCGAGACCCAGTGGGACGCCTCCAAGGGACACTACACCGCCAAGAGTTTCGGCTTCGCCGTCGTCCTCGGGAACGCTCTGCTGCTCACCCGCGGTACGTACGACGCCGAACGGGCCGGCGTCGACGAGAAGACCCTACTCGCCCGTACCCTCGCCACCATCAAGCACTTCGCTTCCTCGAACCGCCTCACCGGAGGCACCGAATGGGGCCGCACCCTCTTCTTCGACACCACCTTCCAGCTCTACTTCGTCCTTGCCGCGCGCCTTCTCTGGGATCGGCTCGACAGCGCGACGCGCGAGAACGTGGACACGATCGCGCGGGCGCAGGCCGAGTTCACCGCCGGTCTCGGCACGGGTGACGACCCCACCTCGGGAGACTGGACGCCGCACGGCCTCAATGGCGGCTTCGTGGGCGACACGAAGCTGGAGGAGATGGGTGTCTACGCGCAGGCACTGGCCCCCGGACTCGCCTGGGCGCCCGACAACGTGAAGTATCAGCAGTGGAGGGACGCCTTCGGCCGCTGGACCCGCAACGAGGCCGGACTGCCTGCCGCGGACCGCGCCAATCCGGCACTGGTCGACGGTGTTCCCATCAGCGACAACACCGCGCAGAACCTCTACGACACCTTCATCGTCGAGAACCACGGCTCGTTCGGGCCGCACTACCAGTCCGAACTGTGGCGAACATCCGGGCGCAACGCCGCGCACTTCGTCACCGCCGGCCGGCCGCTACCCGAGGTCCTGACCTCGCAGCCGAACGCCGGGCTCCTGTGGGACACCCTCCTCATGGTGATGAGCGACTCGGGTGAGCCGCTGATGCCGATGGTCAATGACCGTGAGCACCTCTACGGACGCGACGTCATCCCCCTCGCGTTCCTCGCCCAGGTGCTGGGAGACCGGGCCGCTGCCCGTGCCGAGGCCGCGCTGGCCGGGCGCCTGGAGGCCTACCAGGCGTACGCGCCGGTCAACCGTCTGACCAAGTTCTCCGGGGAGCCCAAGTACGAGCCGGAGGCCCGCGCCGAAATCGCCATCAGCTATCTGCTGCACGAGTGGCGGGCCGCGCAGGGCAAGGCGGTACGCCCGCTCACGGAGCGGGAGTTGTTCGAACGGGCCAGTGGTGTACGGGACTTCGGCCCCGGACCCGGCCTCGTCGCGCACCAGTCGCCGGCAGCCTGGGCCGCGGCCGTCAGCAAGCCCCGCTACGTCAAGTTCGCCTGGCAACCCGCCCACGACGACTGGCTGTTCATCCTCAGTGGGAACACACCCATGTTTCTTCCCGCGACCAACGCCGAACCGGCCGCCCGTTCCGTCACCACGTACAGCGAACTCCGTGACGGCTTCGACGGCAGTGCAACGCTCTTCACACTGCCCACGGGCTTCGCGGGGTTCACCACTCTTCCCTCCGGGGACGTCGTCTACGCGACGAGCGGCACCGCCGCCGGCGAGGGCCACCTCGAAGTGCACAACCTCACCATGCCGGGAATCAAGGGCCTCGACGGCGACCGTACGTACACCACCGCCGAGGGAGCAACCACCGTCGCCGCCAAGGACGGCGCCGCCCCGGCGCCCGGCGGCGGGCGCACCGACGACATCAGCTTCACCAGGGCTTCCTACAGGCAGTTGCGGATGCGCGGGATCACCCCGGACCCGAAGTACGGATACTCCCTGTACGCGATCGAGGTGCGCGACGGCGCCGAGGGGGCGGATCTCGCGCGCAGTGCGACCGCGACCGCTTCGTCCTCCGACGCCGGCAAGGGCGCGGCCCTGGCCGTCGACGGCGACCTCGCGACGCGCTGGGCCGTCTCCGTCGCCGACCGCCCGCGGGCGGACAGCTGGATCACCGTCGATTTCGGGCAGGAGCGGGAGTTCGACCGTGTCACCCTGCGCTGGGAGGCCGCCGCCGGCCGGGCGTACGCGCTCCAGGGCTCGGTGGACGGAAAGACCTGGACCGACCTGGAGCACTATCCGCACGCCGACCTCACCAGCACCGGCGGCTGGGTCTCAGTGGACGGACGGGCGGGCCTCATCGTACGCGCTGGGAAGAACCCGCTTGCCGTCTACGGTGACACGCTGATCCTCTCCGACGGTCCGGCCGAGGCCGTCCTCGTCGAGGGTTACGCCGACGGCGACCCGTCCGAGGTGGAGGCTGCCGCGCGGCGCAAGGCGCCCAGGTCGGAGCATCCCGGTGTACGCGCGAGCGCCGCGGGAGGTCACCTCAGCCTGTTCAATCTGTCGGCCGCTGCCGTGACCACCACGGTGTCCGTACCGCAGGACACCCGTTCGGTACGGTTGTACGCGGGCATGCAGACGCTGACGGCCGACGGCACCGACTACCGCGCCGAACTCCCCGCTGCCCGGGCGGAGGTGGCACCCGCCCGCTTCGTCCTGCGACCCGATGGCGGCGGGCGTGTTCCGGCCGGATTGCGCGCCGAGGTCGTGGACGCGGCCACGCTCCGGCTGACCGGGCCCTCCTGCCGACTGGTGGTCATCCCGCTGGGCGGGGGTGGCGGGCGGGCGACGTACGTCAGCGTGCGGCGCGGGCGTACCGAGAACGTCACCGTGCGCGGTACCACCGCCTATCCACTCACTGACATGGCACTCGGTCGCGTCACCTTCCCGACGGCGCCGCTGCCGGCCGGCATGTCCGACCCGGCGGCGGCGGTCGACAGCGACCCGCACACCTCCTGGAATCCTGGGGCCGCCGGCCGCATGGTGGTCGACCTCGGAGCACCGACGGCGATCGGCGAGATCCGGATCAGCTGGACAGGGGGGCGTGTGCCGTCGGCGGAGGCCGAGTTCAGCACCGACGGCCTGTCGTACGAGCCGGTCGGAACCTTCCGGACCAGGGGTCGTGTCGCGACACTCACCACGAAGGGCACCGCCCGCTACGTGGCCCTACGGATCAAAGGCCGGGCCCGCAACGACGCACGTGTGGTCTCGCTTTCCGTACTCCCTGTCTGAGTCCTGTGCCGATGGTGATGCCGCCGGGCCCGGCCGGGCGGGCGGGCGACGGCCACGGCACTTCGCCGTGGCCGTCGTACCCGCCCAGGCGTGCACCGGGCGACGTCCGGCGTCGGCCCACAGCGGCATCGTCGCCCGCGAGTTCGCGAAGACTGAAGAGTTCCCGGCGGGAACCCGAGGGTCTGTCGCCGTGCCTCGTGACGTCGGATCCGTGGGTTCGTGGTGAAGTCGCGGGGCCGGCACGACGGCGGCGGGTGGACACAGCCAGGTTGGACCCCGCGGTCAGGACTGGTCGGGGTAGCCGAGTCGCGCCGTCTCTCCGCCGAATGGCAGGTGTGTGACTCGGCTGGTGAGGAGCCAGGTGTCCTCGATCTTCCGGAACGTGTCCTCGTAGTGGCCCACGTTGGTGGGAAGCCTCGGGGGCACCATGCCATCGGTATAGCCGTCGACTCGGTAAGTGGCGAAGTAAGAGGTGGCGGTGGCCGCTGAGGCGGAATTCACCGTGACCAAGATGTTCGTGGACATGCGGCGTGACAGTCGGTCCTTGGGTCGCGAACCGAAGTAGCTGCGGAGCGCCTCACGCCCTTCCACCCGGCGGTCGCCGTGGGGCCACTCCCACACCCCGTCAGGTGTGAAGAGGTCCGCGACACTGCCCGGATCTCCCAGGTCAAGGCGGCGCACGAACTCGACGATAAGACGCTCGCAGGCTCGCTCGGAGAGAAGACGTTCCATCGGGTCAAGGGCTTCAGTCGGCATCAACCATTGCTACCAGCCCTCTACGGGGCACCGCGATGGCTTTTTCGCTCCCGATTCCCCGACTTGTGAAAGCGACACCATCTCCGACGTGGCACGGTAGTCAGAGCCGCTCGATGGGTCGCTCCAGGAGCCGCCGGGCGGAGTCCGCGTAGCGCATCGCGGTCTTCTTCATCGAGCCCGAACACCTCAGCGAGGTGGAGCGGATCAGGCCCGTGGGCCAGGGCCTCTGCGAGTTGCCGGTCGCCGCGGAGCCGCTCCAGCGTCGCGTCCTGTCCGCGCATCGAGGCGCTGATCCAGTGGTTGCTGGCGCGGCTGGCCTTGGTGGCGGGCTGGTTGTTGATCAGCAGGTGGAGGTTGGCGGTGTTCGGCCACCGGCGGCGCCGGTGCTCCAGCCAGTCCAGCAGTAGCTGCAAGGTGAGATCGTCGATCGGGCGGACGTGCCCGGCGATGGTCAGCCGGCGGTTGCCGGGGTCGACGCCGTCGAGCATGAGGGTGGCGATCTGGGCGACCCGGGCGGCGTGGACCGCCGCGAGGGCGAGGATGAAACGCGTCGCGGGGGGTGGTGGCCGCGGCGACGGAGCGGTCGGCCTGCTCGGGGGCGAGCGGCTGCAACACGGCGTACTCACGTTGCCCGACTCTGATCCGGCTGGTGGGGTCGCGGAAGATCAGTCCTTCTGCCTGGCCCAGGTGAACAGCGAGCGCAGGGCGACGAGTTGGTCATGCCGCTGGCAATCGTGCAGGGTCTTGGCATAGGTGAGAACGTCGACGGGTCACTTCCGGCAGGTGGTCGTAACACGTTCTTCAGGTTGAACGGGCCGCTCGGCGCGGTGCAGCAAATCCGCCGCGACCTGCGTCCGGCCGCCCCGTCCGGTCCCCTGCGACCTTGTTGGACGCTGCTCGCGCGCGTCACCAGGCTGGGCCCAGGACGACTTCATCATCCCCCTCCTCGGACCTTCGAGCGGTGCTGATCTTTCAGTTGCGGAGTGATTGCCGGCTGCTGTCGGCTGCGCCCGTCGGGGAGCCGTCGGCGGTGGGCTACGTGTAATGGCTCCGAATGGCTCCGCCGGATCAAGACTGTGGCTGAGCATGACCCGCGTCATCGCGCCGGACCGAACACCTGCCGATAGTGGCAGGAAGTGGCCTGGTGGGTCCGGGTGAAGTGCACGCCCATGCTCTGCGCCGACCCGAAACCGCACTGCCCCAGGGCCGCAGATCGGCCGGGACACGATCGGCGGTGAACAAGTCGCCGTAGTTGACCAGGTCGACGACAACCTGTGCGGCCGCACGACGCGTTGCCGGACTCTGTTCGCCGACGACCGCTCCGTGCTCGTCGAGGACATAGCGCCGGTGGGCCATGTAGGCGTCGCAGATACGTGTGCCGATCTGCGCGAGACTCGACACCCCGTGCTCGGACAGCCAGCGGCAGAGCCGGATGAGCTCGTCCAGACGGCCTGCGCAACTGCGCAGGTGCAGGGCCGTGCGGTGGGCCCGGGGCAGCGGAGCGACCGCCGGGTGCCGCGGGGCGAGCATGGCCAGGACGAGTTCCTTGCCGACCAGCCGCCACCGCTCATCGGTGATCCCGGTGAACCCGAAACGGCGGGTGGCCAGGGCGAGCGCCCCGCCGGCGACTCGTCCCGCGTGAGGTCTTCACGCTGCTGTCCCGCTCAGGCTGCTGTCGGTGACCCATTCGAGGGCTGTTTGGCAGCGGCACTTTCCCTATCACCGGTCGGACTGGTCCGTCGGGCTAGCGTGGCTGCACCGCCCGGCTACTTCACGAGCTGCGGAACGGCCGTGGCGCTCTGGCGGTTTTCCAGCGAGCGAGCAGAGGGAGCGCCCGACATGTCCAATCACTTCACCGGCCTCAGCCTTGGGCCGCCGCTCGGCGACCAGCGCCTCGATCTGTGCGACCTCTATACCTTCGGATCCCCCGGCGATCCGAGCAGGACCGTTCTCATCCTCAACGCCAATCCCAACGCCGATGCCCTACACCCCGACGCCGTATACCGGCTGAACATCGACAACGACGGCGACTACCTGACAGACATCGCCTTCAGCTGGGTCTTCAGCCCGCCGACAGTCGTCGGCTCCCAGACCTACAGCGTCTTTATGGCAACGGGTACGGAGTCCCGCAGCCCCGAGGCGGCCGGCACCAAGATCGTGTCGGACGCCGCCGTCTCCTTCGGCCCCCAGGCCAACGTGGTCAGCAGCGGCGACTACAAGGTGGCCGCCGGCAGCCGCAGCGACGCCTTCTTCTTCGACTACGACGGCATCAAGAATCTGTTCGACACCAGCGGCAACCGGAATTTCACTGCCCCGCATCTGGGCGAGCAGTCCCCGTGGACTGGCGTGGACTCCAACATCACGGCCAACGTCTTCTCCATGGCCATCGAACTGCCGACCGCGGAGCTGGCGCCCAAGCCCGAGCTGCACATCTGGGGCCGGTGCAGTGTCCTGCGAGACGGCGAACTCATCCACGTCGACCGGGCCGGACACCCGTCGGTGAGCAGCTTCTTCAACACCGATGACACAAAGGAGGAGTACAACGCCAGCGAGCCGGTCAACGACCGTACCAGGTGGACGGACCAGTTCGTCCACCTGCTGGGCCACACCGGCGGCTACACGCCTGAGGAGGCGATCACCGCGCTCGACGAGCACCGCCTCCTGCCGGACGTGCTGCACTTCGACCCCGCCAAGCCAGCCGCATACCCTAACGGCCGGACGTTCACCGAAGACGTCATCGACATCCGCGTCGCGTTCCTCACCAAGAACGAGGCGCCGCCCACCGGTCTGACGCCGCACACCGACACCCTGGACCGGTTCCCGTACCTCGGCGATCCGCACCCGGCAGCGACCTCCTGATGGTTCTGGCAGAACGCCCCGAGGTTCCCGGCGACTGCGCCGCACTGCGCGGAAATGCGGGCTTGTCAGCCCGTCTGCCGATTGGACCGTGAAGTTGCTGCTTCGCCGCCAGTAGGCGGTCGATGGCCGGTTTCCGTTGTCAAACGAATGCCTCTGTCCGGCCGGCGTCCCGGATCGGTGCGGTGGTACGGAGGTTGGTCCGCCAGGCAGCGGTGCGCGTGCCGTCGGTGCCGGGCATGAGGCCCGGTTGGCGTCCTTCTGCGAGTCGGGTTTGTTCTTGCCCTTGTACGGCGTGATCACCCGTTCCCTGGTCTCGTCGTAGCCCTGCTACCAGGGGCTTCGCCGCGCCCACGTGGCAACACGGGGATGATTATCAACCTGTGACAAGCGAGAAGCCTTACCTGTCAACACATCCGAACGAGGATGAAAACGGCTCCAGTTCGACGATACGTACGGATGGCCGCGGCCAGATCTCGCGACCCGCTCTCCACCCGAGTCCCGGCAGTTACCGCTCCGGCCGCGCCGAACTCGACGTCGTCTTCCGGCCGACGAGGCGTGATCGGGCCGTCATGGGCCTCCCACCGGAACGGGAGCCGACTCGGTAGTTCCGCGGTCATCGCTGGGCTGCCGAGGGGATGACGCGGGGATGGCGTTGTCGATGAGGACGGCGGCAATGGCTGCGGCGGTGGGGAAGGATTCGCTGTTGAGGACTCGGGTGCGGGCCGCGGCGCCGTCCATGAGCAGCGCCAGTTGTTCGCCGAGTTGTTCGGGGTTGGTGGCGCCGGCTTCGCGGGCGGTTTCGGTGAGCCGCGCGGCGATGGCGGTCTTGTAGTCGCGTGCGTACTGCGATGCGGGGTGATGGGGGTCGTGGAGTTCGACGGCCGCCGCGATGTAGGGGCACAGGGGCGTGGACGCCAGCATCTCGAAGGCGGCGAGGAGTCGTTCGCGAGGTGTGAGGTCGGTGCGGTCGAACACTCCGGGCATGACGTCGGGATCGAATCGGCGCAGGTATTCGGCGACGAGTTCGTCCTTGTTGGTGAAGTGCTGGTAGGCCGTGCGCTTGGATACCTGGGCCACGGCGCAGAGTTGGTCCATGCCGGTGCGGTTGATGCCCTGATCGCGGAACAGCTGCTGTGACGCGCTGAGGATGCGCTCGCGTGCGCCCCTGCCGCGGCGCCGGCCCAGGGGACCCTTCTCCAACTCCGACATGCCCCCAGCATAGACCGTCCGGTACAGACCGGTCTACATAGCTTGCGTTCGGGTTGATCATTCGCTTACGTTAAGCAAACAGCACGGTGTACATATGCCTGGACCGTACATCCATCGCGGTGACGGAGATTTCGCAACGTGAGGGCGATCCCGGCGATCGTCGGTGCGCCCTGGCGCGCCGGGCTCCCCACGGCGGGATCGGTACCGACCGGTGTACATAGCTTGCGCTTCCGACCAGCCATCGCGTACGTTACGTACACAGTCTGGTGTATGTAAGAACCGAACTGTTTCGGATACCCATCAATTTCAACGGAGTGATCGTGGGAAAGCTCGATGGCAAGGTAGCGGTGATCACCGGCGGATCCACCGGCATGGCACTGGCCGGCGCCAAACTGTTCGTCGAGGAAGGAGCGCACGTCTTCATCCAGGCCCGGCGGCAGGAAGCACTGGACGACGCCGTCAAGCTGATCGGCCGCAACGTCACCGCCGTCCAGGGTGACGCGGCCGAACTGGACGACCTGGACCGCTTGTACGACACCGTCAAGCGGGAAAAGGGCTCGATCGACGTGCTGTGGGCCAGCGCCGGGATGGGCGAACCCGCCGTCCTCGGCGAGATCACCGAGGAACAGTTCCACCGCGCCTTCTGGCTCAACGCGCGCGGCACCCTGTTCACCGTGCAGAAGGCACTGCCGCTGATCAACGACAACGGCTCGATCTTCATGACCGGATCCAACGCCTCCCTCGGCGCCTTCCCCGGCTGGAGCCTCTACGCGGGAAGCAAAGCCGTCCAGCAGGCCTGGGCCCGCGTCTGGCTCAACGAACTGCGCGACCGCAAGATCCGGGTCAACGTCCTGACCCCCGGCCAGGTCGCCACCGCCAAACAGGAAGAACTGTTCGACGAGGCAACCAAGGCCGCATTCGAGTCCCTCATCCCCCGCGGGAAGATGGGCCGCCCCGAAGAAATCGCCACCGTCGCCCTGTTCCTCGCCTCCGACGACTCCAGCTACGTCAACGGCCTGGAACTGGTCACCGACGGCGGCACCACCGCCATCTGAACCACACACCAGAAATGCCGCGGGGCACACCCCACAACAACCCAGTCGCCGCAACGAACTGATCTCGAACACGCACATCCGCAACACGCCGAAGTGTTGCGCGGGACAGGAAGAGAGCACACCTCATGAGCAGCATCACCCTCATCGGTACGGGGAACATGGCCCGTACCATCGGCACGCTCGCGGTGACGGGCGGCAACACTGTCGAGGTCATGGGACGCGATCAGTCCAAGGCCGATGACCTGGCCAAGGCTCTGGGCGGCGGCGCGACGACGGGCAAGTGGGGTGCCGTCCCGGCCGGGGACATCGTCATCACGGCCCTGTTGTACGACGGTGTCGTTCCGGTCGTCGCCGAGTACGGAGACGCCCTCGCGGGCAAGGTCATCGTCGATATCAGCAACCCCTTCAACGCCACGTTCGACGGACTGGCCCACAGCGAGGAAACCTCGATCGCGCAGGAAGTCGCCAAGGTGGCCCCGGCCAGCGCCAGCGTGGTGAAGGCATTCAACACCATCTTCCGTAATGTCCTGGAGAAGGGCCGGCCCAACGTCTTCATCGCTGGCGACAATGCGCAGGCCAAGGCGGGCGTGGCGGCATTCATCGAGAGCCTCGGGCTGCGCCCGCTGGACGTCGGCGGCCTGAAAATGGCGCACTGGCTGGAAGGAGTGGGCGTGGTCACGGTGGGCCTCGCCGGCAACGGGGTTGGCCACTGGGACTTCGCCCTCGGCGTCAACGAATTTATCGGCTGAGCCCCCGGGGCCGAGCAGTCGGCGAACTGGGCGCGGTGCGCCCTGACAATGGTTGATGGATCACCGACTCGTTGATGTCGGATATCAATGTTACGAAGTCGCCATGGTTCATCGACGGACCGGGCTGGAGGTTGAGCAACAGGAACCGGCGCCCCACTGCGCTGCGCGATCGGCATCAGCATGCTCGATGTCATATTCGGCCGACTGAAGTAGTTGGCGACCACGTGGCGCACCATCTCCTCGAAGGCCACGCGATCGATCGCACCGTCCTTGAGACGGGTGGGCCGGGAATTTTGAGGGTCGTCGTGCGGAAAGATGTCGACCAAGTCATGGTTGGCCCACATGAGCGCGAACTCGACATCGTTGCCGTTCTTGGCCTTGAGGAGTCCCTCGTCGAGCGCGCGCTGCAAGTAGGGACCGTCGTCGTACCAGTAGTGGTCGACGAGGAATCCGTCGGCCCCGTGCTCCTTGGCCAGCTGTATCTGACGTTCGGCGCTCTCAGGTGTCGACTCGTCGAAGGGGCCGTCCAGGGGTATCCGCGGTTGACGGTGCCCCTCGAAGCGGGGCCTGGCGGCCTTCAGCAGTTCCCATTCGTCCCAGCTCTCTCCGAACCATTTGGCATTGCGGTTGTCCTGGTGCCAGTCGGGAAAGTAGTAGGCCAGGATCTTGGGGCGTTCCATGGGTGGTTCTCCTCCGAGCCTTGCTGCAAAGGGGATGCTGATCGGTTCTGCGATCCGAAAAAACAGCCGATACTACAGCGGAGCTTGCACGAACAGCGCATGGGTACAGTGCGGCAGCGGAGTCCGGCATCGGCCTAGGAGGCGCCGGTGAACGTCAGACCGTTCCAGCAGTGACTGCCGCGCGGTATTCACGCGGTGAACAGCCCTTCCGTCGACGAAACGTCGTGGCGAAATACTGGCTTGAGCTGAAGCCAAAGCGGTAAGCGACATCGGCGATGGAGAGGTCCGGGGCGGATCGCAGCTCCTCCGCAGCCAGCTCGATGCGCCGGTGAGTCAGATACTCCAGGGGAGACATGTTCGTCAGTTGCCGGCATCGCGAGCTGAACTGTGAGCGGGCGATACCGCACGCCTCGGCCATGTCGTCCAGTGTCCAGGTGCGGTCGACGTGCCAATCCAGGTTCTCCAGGAATCGCTGTACGGCACCTTCGGTACGCGTAGAGGTTCCCGGACGAACCTGGGAGTTCGACGGTTCTTCCAGATCGTGCAGCATCGCCAGGAGGAGACGGCTTGTGTGCACAAGCAGCTCTGACTCAAGGGTAGGCGTGTGGGGCTCGTCTGCTGCGGCCACCAGCGACTTGAAGGCGGAGCGCAAGGCCGTGCCGCCATTCCAGACCGGGTTCTCGTTGGCTCGCAGGAGCAGGGCGAGGCGATGAAGGTCCGCCTGAGACAGCCCTACCCACGATGGCCAGTTCCACAGGTCGTGCGGTCGGGTGGCATTGACGTCGAGGATGAGCCAGTACACATGCGAGGCCCCGATGTGCGGGGCTCCAAGCCGGTGTTCTTGCCAGGGGCGAGTGACGGTGAATTGTCCGGGCTGGAGCGGCCAGTCGTGGCCTCGGGTCGCGAAGGCCAGCGAGCCGCGTTCGAGGAAGGTGATCGCGATGCCCTCGTCGCGGTGCCAATCAAGTCCCCAGCTCTGCGGTCGCTTCGCGTTCCAGTGACCGACAGTTCGCAGACCGGGGGTGACGCCGCTGGGCAGCGGTGTTCCTGGGTAACTGCCACGAGCCAGAGCGCGCATGTCCACTTGTCCCTTCAGCGCAGCCGCCCGTAGGGCGTTGTGCGAGTCGGGGACAAAGGGTTCCGTGTCTGGCGTTGGTGGTCGTTCTGCCCGGTCGCGTGTGGGTCGGGTCTGCGTGCGAGAGAGGACGGCCGACCCCATGGCCTGGTGGTCAACAAGATTGACCACTGGGTTGGGCCTGGCCTGGGAGACGGTCTTCATGATGCGCTCTTTCCGTCGTGTTCGCCCAGGGCCCGCTCCACCTGGCGCCGTGCGTCGTGCAGGATCAGACGCAGTTCCATCGGCTCAGCCCACGAGTCGGGCCCGCCGATGGCCACGGCCATGGGGTGTCCCACATCGGGCGACGTGACGGGAATGGCGCCTGACATCGACCTGCCACACCAGTCTTGCAAGATCAACACGTCATGTTGGACATGCTCACGGGCCCACGTCATCGCGGCCTCCTCGTCTGCGGGAAGCTCCGGACCGCCGGTCCAGCCATTCCGCTCACGCGATGCTCGAAGTGCCGTGACACCACGGTCGTGGCCAAGGGTCACAAGTAGTCGCATTGCGGCGGACGAGTGCTGGAGGGGGAGGCTGGTCGCCGTCAATGTCTCGTGTCCCGCCATGCTGCGCACGAGGTAGATCAAGTGCCCTCCGCGCAGCATGCACAGATTGACATAGGTGCCCTTGTGGGCCTCGGCCAGGTCTTCGATGACGATTCGCGCGCGTGCGATGGAGTCGATGTTCGTCGCGGCTTGCACGAAGTTGAGCACTCCGTAATCAGCGCGGTAGCCGCCGGTGGTCTTGCGGGCGTACCCCATGGAGGTGAGCGTTCCAAGGATGCGAGACACGGAGCTCGGGTGGAGCCCGGTTCGTCGACTCAACTCGATACCGGGAATGGCTCCATCCGCAGCGACCAAGTGCTCGAGCATCTCGATCCCGCGGACAAGGGCCTGGATCTGACCTTCACGGCCTGGGCTTGGGGCTTCATCGGCTGCGATACGCACCAACGGAGTGTCAACTGCGCCCTGAGCAATGTCAAGAGTGGTGATTGCGCAGAGCGCAACATCATGGTGAGGCGGTGCTGAAGCGGGGCCACACCTGGAGTCGCCATGATGTTCACGATCTGCCGATCAAGGGATCGGGAACGACGCCCCTCGCGGTCCTGCGAAGTATGGCCACATGGCCACGTACACAATCGCGGCGAACATGGAGTTCGTGCGACGCGCTGATCTGGGCATCGAGGCCGGCCTACGCGGTGCCGGCGAGTTGGGTTGCACCCACGTCGAGCCAACGGCGCACACCGGGTGTGAACCACGTCGGCTTCACGGACGACTTGTGGGGGCAGCAGGCACTCTGGGCGAGATGGCCAACCGATCGCGAGACTCCGTCAATTGGAGTTCGCCCAACCCGGTCAAGACTCCTGCCGCGGCCGTCCTCATCTGCGCCTGGAACGACTTCGGCGAAGGCTCATGGATCTGCCCGACGCTGTTCGAGATGCAGAACTCGGGCACGCCGCGTCGGCGGGGTGCAATTGAGGGTGTCGTCCAGTCGACCGCAAGCAGTTCAGTGGGCCGTCGGTAGCGCTTCCGGGAGGCGCGGGCCGATTGTTCAGGTTCGTCCACTGGTGACGCGTGGACGACGCTTTCCGGCCAGCCTGGTGACCATGAATCGATGCAATCGGAAAACGCCGGATGAGACGGGGCGGCGCAGTGCGTACCAACAAGATCCTGCTGTTCAGCAAGACTGCGGCGTTCCGCCATGCCAGCGTGCCCGAGGGGATCGAGATGATTCGGGACTGTGCACACGACGTCGGAGTGGCTGTGCACGCGACTGAGGACTCCTCCGAGTTCACAGAAGCGAACCTTGAGGGCTATGACGCGGTCGTGTGGTTGCAGGTGACCGGCGATGTGTTGGACCGGGCCGGACGCGCCGCGTTCGATCGGTACCTGCGCGGGGGCGGCGGTTTCGCCGGCATCCATGCCACCAGCGACGCCGAGCGGAACTGGCCGGAATTCGAGGAGATTGTCGGAGCGCGCTTCAAGTGCCACCCGATCGCGAAAGCGAGACAGGTTGCCAGCGTCATCGTCGAGACCGACAACCCGTCGACGGGATGTTTGCCAGATCTCTGGAGCTGGCGAGAGGAGTGGTACTCCTTCGAGACCAACCCGCGCGATGACGTCCAAGTCCTGCTCAGCATCGACGAGGAGACCTATGACCCGGAGGGCTCTTCGATGGGAGAGGACCATCCGGTGTGCTGGCGGGGGACGTACGGACAGGGACGCACCTGGTACTCCGCCCTCGGGCACAGCCCCGAGTCCTACGCCGACTCGGCGTTCCGAGACCACCTATGGGCCGGCATCACCTCAGTCATGCGCACCACGTGACCGTTGTCGTCGAGGCCGATGTTCACACTGAACTGGGAGTGAGGTAGACGAACATGAACGGAATGTCACGCCGAGGGTTCCTGGCGGCCACAGCCGCGACGGGCGGAGTGGCGTTGGGTACCACTACGCCGGCGGTGGCCAAGGGGCGGCGGCCGAAGCCGCATGCTGCCGAAACGCTGGTGGGGGCCATTCGCTGGGACGCCTGGAATGGGTCGGACACGCTGGAAGGGAGCACCGTCAACCGGACGCTGTCCCCGGAGGAGTATCACTTCCGTCTCCCGTACTTCGCTGAGATCACCGTGGCGCAGCGGACGCTCATCCACCAGGACTTCGACGGGGAGTCAGTCGGGGCCGCACCCGCTGGGTGGCGCGTGTCGGCGCCTGCCGAGACGAGTGTGTCCGTCGTCCAGGTGTCGGGCCGAGAAGGCAAGAGTGTGCTCCTGCATGACACTTCAGGGTCGGCATCGGCGGAAATGTCGCGTACGTTTGCTTCGCAGGAACGAGCTGTCACCGTCAAATGGCAGTGGAAGGAGACCCAGGCCGGCGCGGGTGCCAGGGCGAGCCTGCGTCATGGGTCTACGACGGTGCTCGACATCGCCACCCGGGAGGTGTCCGGCACCAAGGAACTCGTCTACCGCGGTGCTGACGGGGCGTGGAGCTCCATCCAGACCATTGCTGACGACATGTGGTACTCGCTCAAGGTCATCGCCGATCCCGCCCCGCCCGTAGGGGCCGCGCCCTGGATCGATATCTACGTCGACGGGGTCCGGAAGGTGAAGCACGTGCCGTTCCCGACCGCTACGACGGTTCTCGACGGCCTCGCGTTCCAGACCGATGCCGCCGCATCGGCTGACCTCTTTGTCGATGGAGTCAGTGTCGAGATAACCGAGTCTGTGAATTCGGTCGGCGACACGCAGGCGATCATGGATGAGGAGATCCAGTATGCCAAGCGGGCGGGAATCGACTACTGGGCGTTCTGCTACTACAAGAAGCAGCCGCTCCATACGGCCCGCGAGCTCTATCATTCGAGTGCCTACAAGGGCGACATCAACTGGTGTGCCGTCATCGATCCGAATATCGATGGAGGCTTTGACGAACATCTGCCGTATCTCATCGAGGATTTCGGGGACTCGGGCTATCAGAAGGTGCTGTGTGGTCGTCCGCTCCTCTACATCCTCGACAACGGCGTGGTCCCTCCCGAAAACGTCACGAAAATGCGAGAAGCGGCAGCGGCGGCGGGCGTCGGTGACCCGTACATCGTGATGATGTCGTTCAGTGCTCAGTACGCTGCAGACCTGATGAATCAAGCCGGTGCCGATGCCGTGAGCAGCTACCGGTATTCCCCGCAGGGCAAGACCGGGATACCGTACTCGGAGGTCATCGACATTGAATCCGGCTTGTGGTCGGACTATGCCGCCGCCGGCGGGACGACCGTTCCATTCGTCACGACTGGCGTCGACAAGCGGCCGCGGTACGACTATGTGACGCCTTGGGAGCCGAACTACGAGGTGTTCAAAAACCTTTGGTTCCAACAGGCGACGCCGGAGGAGATCGCTACACATCTGAGCGGAGCTGTGCAGTGGTGCCAGACTCACCCGGAGAACGCGCCGGCGAATACGGTGCTGATCTACGCCTGGAACGAGTTCGACGAGGGCGGCTGGATCTGCCCGACGCGCGACGAGATCCGGGAGACCGGTAAGCCTCTACGTCTGGATGCCATCGCCAAGGTCCCCCGAATCTGAGCGGTCGCGCATCAGGGAGACTGCGGGCCCCGGCGCTCGTCATGCGCCGGGGCCGCCAACCACGGGGCACGCTCGCGTTCGGGTGTGCACCGTTCTGCCCGTGGTGAGCAGACGGCAAAGGCACGCCCGCTACTCCGCCCACATCGAGCTCGATTCACCATCGCTTCACCGACATGCGACCGGCTAGTTCGGACTGACGCATTCCGCATATCAACAGGAGTGGCAAACATGCGTGATCTTTCGCGCCGCGGTTTTCTCGCGGCAACAGCGGCAGTGGTGGGTTCCGCAGCAGTGGGATGCGGAACCGGCGGCTCAGGGAGCAGCTCGAATACGTTGAACATTTGGGGTGGTGTACCTGCGGAGAACGGGCCGCAAGCAATGTGCGACGCGTTCATGAAGAAGAACCCTGGGAAGACCGTGACGTATACCCGTTACATCAACGATGAGAAGGGGAACGTCAAGGTCGACACCGCTTTGAACGGCGGCGCCGGCATTGATCTCATCTGGGGGTATACACCGCAGTTGCTGGAGAAGCGGGCCAAGGCCGGCACACTGATCGACCTCAGCAAGTATCTCGACAAGGACGAGGAACTGGCAACGCTGCGCGCGGATGCCAAGCCGACATCGAACTATCGCATGGAAGGTGGCGTTTTCAGCGTTCCGTGTTCACCGAGTACATGGCTCGTCCTGGCCAATGCGACTATGTTCGAGAAGGCTGGCATCGAACTGCCCACGGCCTGGACGTGGGACGAGTACCGCGAGACCTCCCGCAAGCTGTCGGGAAAGAACCGGTACGGGAGCATGGCTGCACCAGACACCGTCGCTCAGGTCCTCGGGCCCAACGCCAACTACACCAAACAGGGAAAGTGCAACTTCGGTGATGATGCTTTCCTCGCTGATCTGACGCGAGCCAAGGAAATGCAGGCCGAGGGGTCGCTGATGCCCCTCAAGACTGTCCTTGCAGAGAAGCTTCGGATCTACTCCCAGACTCCATTCATCCAGCAGCGGGTGGCGATGCTGCAGGGACCGATGCTGTACATCACCCGGTACCTCAACGACACCAAGGAATACCCGCACGACTTCAAGGTTGCCTGCCTGCCCTATCCCCAGCCCGACATCGCCAACCCGTGGGTTCCCAGGTCCTTCAGCGACCTGGCGTCGGTGACCTCCAAGTGCAAGAACCCTGACCTCGCATACGAGTTCATCCGGTTCTACGCACTCAACGCGGCCAAGCTCATCCCCGGACGTCCACCGACGCTCCTCGGCTCCACGACGAAGGACGAGATCATCGCCAAGATGCTCGGACCTGACAGGGAGAAGCTGTACGTGCCGGACTCCTTCAAGAAGGTGCTGTACGGCCCGCAGCCGCCCAAGCTGGCAATCGATTCGGAGTTCACCGCCTCTGAACAGCTGCGCACGATCAAGGACAAGCTCAGCGACGAGGTCATGCTCGGCAACCGGAGTGTGTCGTCGTGGGCCCGAGAGGCGGTGAAGCAGGGCAATGCAGCCATTGCGACAGCCAAGTAGTCGGCACCGGAAGGTCCTGCTCTCCGACATGCCGTTCGGCGAGCTCGATCTGGGGCGGAACTGGATTGAGCGCGGGACATGGCCCGCGTCGTGGATCAGCCTGCCCGGCCGTCCTGGCCCCCAGACGGCCGCGTACCGATGCCGGTTCAAGCGTGACCGACAGGACCGGGTACGCCTGCACGTCACCGCGAGCGAGCGCTACCGGCTGCTGCTGGATGGCGAGGTCGTCGGTGAGGGGCCCGAGCGCGGTGACCCGAGCGAGTGGGCCTTCGACACCTACGACCTCGAACTGGCCGCCGGAGCCCATTGCTTGGTGCTGCTGGCCTGGGAGATGGGTGAGGCCGCGCCGCGCTGGCAGTTGAACGTGGGCCACGGGGTTCTGGTCGCAGCCGATGACATCGCCCTGGCCGAGGAGTTCAACACCGGCACAGCCCAGTGGGACGGCCTCGCCATCGACTCCTTCTCTTTCCAACGTCCCTTCGAGCACGACTACTTCAGCACCGGCTGGAACATGGTCCTCGACGGTGACACATTCCCGTGGGGATTCGAGACTGGCGCTGGCGAATGGGGCGAGGTGCACATCGGTCCGGCCGGCTCCTCCGCCGGCATCCGGACCCGAATCCCCACTTCGCAGGGGCTCCTGCGTCCGGCGACCGTTCCCGCCATGACTTGCTCCCGCTATCTCCCGCTGACCGTGCGGCATGTCGACGAGCACGGCTTCGAGGCGCCGGTACGGCAGGCGGATTGCCTGAAGTCCGAACTCGATGCCTGGCAGGGTGCGTTCGACGGTGGTTCGGTGCGTGTTTCGGCGAACCGGCGGTTCCGCGTCCTGGTGGATACCGAGGACTATGTCGTAGGACGCCTGAGCCTGCGCACGTCCGGCGGGGCCGGGGCACGGGTGCGCACCCGCTGGGCCGAGGCACTGGTCGACGACGAGGAGCAGAAGGGACATCGCGACGAGATCGAGGAACGGTACTTCGCCGGGGTGGGAGACGATTTCCTGATCGGTGGCGGACGCGGCCACCACTACGAATTGCCCATGCTGGTCCGTGCGGGCCGATACCTGATGGTGGAGGTTGAGACCCGCCAGGCGGAGCTGGACATCGAAGAGATCCTCGTGCGCGAGGTCCGGTATCCGCTGGAGGTCCACGGCAGCTGTGCCACCGACGCCCCCCGGTTCAATGAACTGCTCACACGGTGCGAGCGCACCATTGATGTGTCCAGCCAGGACGTCTTCACCGACGGCCCGTACTGGGAGCAGATGATGTGGGCCGGCGACGGCATCCAGAACACACTGACGACGTATGTGCGGTCCCACGACGACACGCTCATCCGACGCTGGCTGTCCCTGTTGGATCAGTCCCGCGATGCGTCCGGTCTGCCGTGCGCGCGCTGGCCGGCCCGCGACCGGCTGCTCATCGGGAGCTATGTCTTCTACTGGGTGCAAGGGCTGCGCGACTTCATGATGTGGCGCGACGACATGGCGTTCGTCCGCGCCATGATGCCCGGGGTGCGTGCCGCTCTTGACGCGGTGGAGCGTCGGGTCACGGCGGAAGGGCTGCTCGGCCCTCTTCCGGGCTGGTCGTTCGTCGACTGGGTGCCTGCCTGGGAGGGCGGAACCCCGACCGGCGCGGAGACTGGCCCGCACACGGTGATGAACTGGCACTGGATCATGGCTCTCGGCCATGCCTGTGAGATCGAGTCCGCACTGGGTGAGCATGAGCGGGCGGCCCGTTATCGCCGACTGGCCCGCACGGCATCCGCGCGACTGACGGCTTCCCGATGGGATGAGCGGCGAGGCGTGTTCGTCGACACCGACGAGAGCCGCACCGTGTCGGAGCACGCGCAGGTATTCGCGGTGCTTGCCGGTCAGCTGAACGACACCTACATGGACCGGATCCGTGAGGGCATCGCCGGTGACCTCGAATTCACGGCGACTCCTCAGTTCGGCCACCACACCATCGAAGCACTGCGTGCGCTGGGCTGTGATGACCAGGTGTGGGCGATTTTGGAGGGGTGGTATCCGGTCCTCGACCGCGGCTTTCGTACGTTGCCGGAGACACTGGAGCCCACCAGGTCGGACTGCCACGGCTGGAGCGCGCACCCGCGGTTCCATGGTGCGGCGACCATAGCCGGAGTCCGACCGGCGTCTCCCGGGTTCGCCACCGTTGCGGTCGAGCCAAACCTGGGTCCGCTGTTGCAGGTCGACGTGACGGTGCCGCACCCGCGTGGTGAGATCCGCGTCGAGCTGGAACGCCAGGGCGACCGCATCGCCGGAGAAGTGACCCTGCCCAAGGGGGTCACGGGGCGGTTCGCCATCGGAAGCGACCACCTCGCCCTGGTGCCGGGAAGCAAGACCGTCACCGCCGCGGCTCAGCACGAGCAGCGGAGCAAGGCGTGATCACTCCCCCCTTCGCCCTGGGCATTCGTACGGCCCGGGGCCCGGTAACCGCACTTGAGGAGGAGTGGCCATGCGATTGACCCTCATACCGTCCACCTGTCCCAGCGGTCCTGCGGTCCCACCGCATCAGCTGATCGCCCACCCACGTCTCGCCCGTTGGCCGGTGCGCGTGTCGGGCGGGGGCCGAGAGAGGAACGGGACATGGTGACACTCACGAAACCCGAAGTCCCCGTCACCCCGCGCGAGCAGCGCCGTGCGGGACGAGGGCGAGGGCGGAGAGACAGCTCACAGACCGCCGGCTGGCTGTTCATCATGCCCAACCTGGTCGGCTTTCTGATCTTCACAGCCGTACCACTGGTGGTCGGCATTCTGATCGCGTTCACCGACTGGAACGTGGTGTCCGGCGTCGCCGGTATCCGGTTCATCGGCCTGTCGAACTTCTCCGAGCTCATGGGAGACAGCGCGTTCTGGCACGCGTTCGGCCGGACGGCTCTGTTCACCGGAGTCAGCGTGCCGGTGACGATGGCGCTGGGGCTGCTGCTGGCCATGGCGCTGAACAAGGAGATCTTCGGGCGCGCGGTACTGCGGCTGATCTTCTTCCTTCCGCACATCGTGAGTTCGATCGCGATCGGCTTCGTCTGGATGCTGATCTACAACCCTGATGCCGGCCTGCTCAATCAGGCACTGAAGGCACTGAGGATCCTTGACCCGCCCGACTGGCTGGTGTCCCAGTCCGCGGTTCTGCCCGCACTCATCATCATCGCGATCTGGTCCGGGGTCGGCTTCCAGGCCGTCATCTATCTGTCAGCGCTGCAGTCGACGCCGCCGGAACTGCACGAGGCGGCCGCCATCGACGGTGCAGGACCACTGCGTCGTTTCACGACGGTCACCTGGCCGTCGCTGGTGCCGACCACGACCTTCCTGCTGGTGACGTCAGTGATCGGGCAGTCGCAGGGGTTCGGCCTGATCGCGTTCCTCACCCAGGGCGGGCCCGGTGACGCCTCGACGACCCTCGCCTACTACATGTACGCCAATGGATTCAACTACTACCGGTTCGGATACGCGGCTGCGATCGGCGTGATGAACCTTCTCGGAGTCATCGTGCTGACCGCGCTGTTGTGGCGCTGGCAGCGTGGACGGGGGCTGAACACATGAGCACACTCAACCCGGCCGCGAAGGGGGGCACTCGCAACGTACCGCGACGCAACCGACCGGCAGCGCGCGCCCGCCGGTACGGACTGACGGCACTGCTGTGGCTGATCGCGGTGATCTTCCTGCTGCCGTTCGTCTGGATGGTCTCAGCGTCTCTCAAGTCCAACCTCGACGTGTTCGCCATCCCGATCAAGTGGATCCCCAACCCGGTCAACTGGCACAACTACGTTGACGTGTGGGTCGGCGGCTCCTCGATGCTGAGGTACTACGGCAACTCGATCATCGTCACCGGTATCGGGGTGGCCGGTGACCTGATCACGTCGGCGATGGCCGGCTACGCATTCGGCCGACTGTCGTTCCGGGGACGGGACAAGATCTTCCTGCTGTACCTGGCGACAGCCGCTGTGCCGGGCCAACTGCTCATCATCCCCCGATACATGCTGTTCCAGCAGATGGGCCTGTACGACACCCTCTGGGCGCTCATCCTGCCCGGCCTGTTCACCGTGTTCGGCACCTTCCTGCTGCGGCAGTTCTTCGCCTCGGCTCCGCCCGCACTCGGCGAGGCCGCCCGGATCGACGGCGCGAACGAATGGCAGGTGTTCTGGAAGGTGTACCTGCCACTGGCCCGGCCCGTACTCGCCGCACTGGCCATCGTCAGCTTCGTCACCACGTGGAACGACTACGAAGGCCCCCTGATCATGCTGTCCAGCCAGCACAACTACACCATCCCGCTGGGCCTCACCCAGTTCGTGGACGCCGACGGCGGTCTGTCCGCAGGGCTCGCGATGGCGGCATCCGTATCGGCGATCGTGCCGGTGTTCGCGGTCTTCCTGGTGTTCCAGCGCAAGTTCATCGAGTCGCTGGCGAACGTGGGCATCAAGTGATGTGGTCCTTGTTCCTGGTGCTCGCGGCACCACAATCCGGCTACGGAGATTGACCATGACAGAGATTGAGATCTGCTCTCTCGACGGCAGTGTGCGCCGGGTGGGCACCGTGAGCGGTGCCCGGTCCGCCGTGCTGCTGGCGTCGGTTGAGTCCGGGGTCCTGCGGTACGCGATCGAGGCTGCCGAGGACGTGGTGCGGATCCGGTGGACCTGGCCGGCGGAGGCGGTGACGTTGTGGCGGCCCAAGCAGGGCACGAGCCGGGACCTGCCGACCGACTGGTGGGCGCACCGTGATGTCCGCTCGGTGCGGTCGGCCCCGGTCGCCGCCCTGGTCGACGCCCAGTCCCGAACTCCGCTGACCGTGTCGTTGTCTACCGCCGTCCGCGGGTGCGACTTCGCTGTGGGGGTCAACGAGGAGAGCGCGGAGTATCTCGTCGAGCTGACCATCGACGACATCGAGCCGGCCGACGGTGCCCGCCGTCTGACCCTGCGCGTCGATCTGCGCGGGCGGCACTTCGCACAGGCGCTGCGCGAGGTGACCGAGGAGTGGACCGCAGAACTCGGGGACCGGATCGTGCCGGTTCCGGCGCTGGCCCGGCAGGCCATGTACTCGACGTGGTACAGCGACCATCAGCACGTGTCCGCTGCCTCCGTCGAGGCGCATGCCCGGGCGAGTGCGCCCTACGGGTGCCAGGCCGTGATCGTCGACGACGGCTGGCAGACCGACGACACGGCCCGCGGGTATGCCTACTGCGGCGACTGGGAGCCGACCAGCAGCAAGTTCCCGGACATGGCGGCACATGTGCAGCGGGTGCACGACCTGGGCATGGCCTACGTGCTGTGGATCGCACCGCCCATGATCGGTGCGCACTCCAAGGCGTGGGACCGGCTCAAGGACAAGACCCTCAAACCGCTTGAGGCAGACGGCAAGACGATCCTCGACCCCCGCCACCCCGACGTCCGTGCCCACCTCGTCGAATGCTGTGTGCGGCCGGTACGGGACTGGGGAGTTGACGGCCTGAAGATCGACTTCATCGATCAGTGGGCCTGCGTGGATCCGCCCGCAACGCCCGGCATCGACTGCGAGAGCGTGGACGAAGGCGCCGAGCGGTTTCTGGCCGCCGTCACCGACGAACTGCGCCACCTCCGCTCGGATGTGCTGATCGAGTTCCGGCAGGACTACGTCAACCCTCGCCTCTGGCAGTACGGCACGTTCCTACGGGCGAACGACTGCGCCATGGACCCGGTGGAGAACCGGGTCCGCACCCTCGACAGCCGCCTGCTGGCCGGCGACCGGGCCGTGCACGCCGACATGCTGGTGTGGCACCCGGACGCGTCTGCCGAGACCGTGGCCCTGCAACTCATCAACACGATGTTCAGCACTCCGCAGATCTCGGTGGATCTCCCTGCGCTGCCCACCCACCAGCAGCAGGCCGTCACCTTCTGGCTCGGCTTCTTGCACGACCACGCCGACACGTTGCTGCACGGCAGCCTGACTCCGTCCAGGCCGGACGCACGCTATACGCAAGTGCGCGGGGAGGGCGCCTCGGGCACGGTGGTGACCGTCTTCAGCGATCCGGTGGTACGCCTTGGGGCGACCGACCGCTCGGTGACCGTGGTCAACGGCGGTAGCGAGGCACGCGTGCTCGTCGAGGGGGTGGGTCCCGGGGCGGCCGAGCTCGTGGTGTCGGACTGTGCGGGCAAGGAAGTCCATCGCACCACGACAACTGTGCCGCAGCTGTGGGCGATTGACGTTCCGGTCGCCGGAGTGGCCCGGATCCGGCGCGGATGACAGCCCCCAGGACAACGTCTCAGAGGCTCCGGCGGTACGCGGTCGGTGTGGTGCCCGCATGCGAGTGAAACGCGCGGTAGAAGCTGGAGCGGGTCTGGAAGCCGCTGGCATGGGCGATCCGGTCGACCCCCCAGTCGGTGCCCGCCAGCAGATTGCTCGCGTGGGCGACCCGCAACTGGGTCACGTAGTGCCAGATGGGCATACCGAAGGAGTCCTTGAATGCCTGTGCGGCGTACGTCGGGTGTGTCCCCGCACGCTCGGCGATCTTCGGCACCGTCAGTGAGTCCGTGTACGAGCGGGCGATGACCGCCAGCATCCGCTCGGCCGCGCCGGAGTGGGCAGCCGCCGGCCCCACAGCTGTCCCGGGGCCGACGGCCAGCCGGGCAAGGCGGGCGAGCATCTCCAGCAGGCAGACCTCGTGCCGACCGGGAGCAGGGCCGTCGCCCAGGTCCTCGGCCCACCGGGACATCAGCAGACGGTCGTGTGCGGCTTCCCTCGCGGTGCCGCACAGCACCTCTCCGGCCAGCAGAGCACCCGCCGCGGACCGCGAAGCCGACTGGTCGGCCAGCGCCCCCAACGGCACGGTGGCCCACATCATCTCCACCGAGCCGTCGACGTGCATCCGGTGCGGGTAGCCGCCCCAGAACACGGCGAGCCGACCCGCCGGAACCTCGATCGTGCGGGCGCCGACCTCATACCGGGCAGTGCCGGACAGCAGGAGAACCGATTCCCCGACTCTTGGGAGACATCATGGCTGAGCGGAAACCCAGTGAGCTGGACGACTTCCTGTTCGACCTGAACGGCTTTCTGGTCCTCGAAAACGCCGTGGACGAGGGCCTGTTGTCCCTCCTGAACGCCGAATTCGACGAGTTTCCCCGCGGGATCGCCCGCGGGGAGTGGTATCGCGGTGCGCAGCGCCGCGACTACACCGCGGAGACCGGCTTCGAACTGCACCAGGCTGTCGCCGCGGGCAAGCCGTTCGAGGAACTGATCGACCATCCCAGCTGGTTCGGGCTGGTCAGCCACTACGCTGGAGAGGAGGACAGTTATGTGGCAGGGGTCTACATCGACGAATCGATCGCATCGGCCCGTGCTTCCGGCGGGCACCACCCCGTGCACTCCGGTGGCTATCGGGGTGCCATCCGCGGTCAGTACCAGTACGCCAACGGAGTCTTCCGCTGCGGGCAGGTCAACATCATCGTCGCGCTGACCGATATCGGGCCCGGCGACGGGGCGACCATGGTCGTGCCCGGCTCGCACAAGTCCAACTTTCCGCACCCGCTGGCCGGCGGTTACGACGGGGACAGAATGGAATCTCTGCCCGGTGCGGTGGAGGTTCATCTGCGCCGTGGGGACGCACTGCTGTTCGTCGACGGCCTCATGCATGGGGCCTGTTCCCGTGTCAATCCTGGCGAACGCCGCGTGGTCATCTATCGATACGGGCCCATCTGGGCTGCCAGCCGCTTCGGCTATGTCCATGACGAGGCATGGCTGAACACGTTGACGCCCCTGCGGAGAAGCGTTCTGCAGCCGTTGCCGGACGTGCGGGTGGGCGACATGATCAAGGGCGAGGGAAGCGCACCCCAGCAGGGCCTCTTGGAGAGCAGGGCGGGGTAGTGCTGGTCGGACGACCAGGCATGTCCGACCAGCGGTGAGAGGGTCACATCAGGCAGGGGACGGTGGCATATGGACTCGGAAGACTGTGGCCGCTGGTTGGCGCAGCTCGCGAAGAACCCGGACTTCGGGCTGTTCGCGTACGAGCCGATGCCCCGTCCCCGCCTCGTGGATCTGCCGCAAGGGCTCGCCGAACACCTGGTCTACCTCGTCGTCAGCGGCTTGTGCGAGGGCGTCGCAGCGGAGGAGCCGATCCGGCTCGTTCCTGGATCGCTGATGTGGCTCAAGCCGCGGACTCCCTTCGCCCTGCAGGCCAGTGACCCGGATCAGCGGACGTCGCTCTATCGGTTCAGGCTGCGTCCGCTGCCTGGGGAGCCGGGCGGGAACGAGCCGGTGGTCGTGGTGCCCGACGCTTGGGAACTCAGTTCCACGTTCGACATGCTCATCGCCGAACTGGGCGCGAACCGTCCGTACCGCGATCAGCGCGTCCCTGCCTTGCT
Source organism: Streptomyces sp. NPDC004752 (assembly GCF_053601275.1). Taxonomy (NCBI): domain Bacteria; kingdom Bacillati; phylum Actinomycetota; class Actinomycetes; order Kitasatosporales; family Streptomycetaceae; genus Streptomyces; species Streptomyces sp. NPDC004752. The sequence continues at coordinate 81,919 of NZ_JBSGBN010000015.1, forward strand.
GCAGGTGCTGTTCACGGGGATCTTCCGGCTCGCCGATGACCGCAAGGCCGGCGGCCGAGCACTGGAGCCGGGGCAACGTCGCTTGCTTGAGTCGTACGTGGACCAGCACATCAACCGGCGCGTCACGCCTGAGGAGTTGGCGGAGCAGGTGGGACTGTCGCCGGACTACTTCACCCGGCGATTCCGGCAGACCTTCGAGGTGCCGCCGAGGGTGTGGCTGGTGCGGCGTCGCATCCGTCAGGCCGCGCTGCGGCTCGATGAGGGCCCGGACTCCATCACGGAGGTGGCCACCGACTTCGGATACTCCGATGTGTTCCTGTTCAGCAGGCAGTTCAAGGCGGTGATGGGAGTCTCACCGCGGGCCTACCGCTCCCGGTAGCCCGGTCATGCCGCCGGCTTCGCCGTTTTGGTGCAAGCCTGCCCTGCCGCCGCTGATCTGGGCTGTAGCCCTGGCACTGGTCCACCACCGGTTCAATGCATGAACACCACGGTCGTGGCCATGGTCCGGTGGTCGAGGGGCTGAGACGGTTGAGTCATGCGTGAGGAAACCGTACGTACTGACATCACCATCGCCGGGGGCGGCCTGGCCGGCGTATGCGCCGCGATCGCGGCCGCCCGTCTCGGCCGCAGCGTGGCCCTGGTGAACAACCGGCCCGTGCTCGGCGGGAATTCGTCGAGTGAAGTGCGCGTGTGGGTGTGCGGGGCCACCGCGCACGGCGTCCAGCGGTATGCCCGGGAGACCGGGATCATGGGCGAGTTGCTGCTGGAGAACCAGTACCGCAACCCCGACGGCAACCCGTACTACTGGGACCTGGTGGTGCTTGAGGCGGTGAAGGCCGAGCCGGGCATCCAGCTGTTCCTCAACACCGACATCCGCGAGGTGGCCGCGGAGGGCCCGGAGGAGGACCGGCGGATCACCGCCGCCACCGGTTGGATGATGGGGTCGGAGCGGCGGATCCGCTTCGAGTCCGAGGCATACCTGGACTGCACCGGCGACGGTCTGATCGGACACCTCGCCGGGGCGTACCATCGGATCGGGCGCGAGGCCCGCGCGGAGTACGGCGAGCCGTGGGCGCCCGAGACCGCCGATGACATGACGCTCGGCAGCACGATCCTCTTCTACACGAAGGACGCAGGGCACCCGGTCACGTTCGTGCCGCCGTCCTTCGCCCGGGACATCACCCAGACCTCGATCCCGGAGCAGCGCATCATCCGCTCCGGTGACAACGGCTGCGCGTACTGGTGGATCGAGTTCGGCGGCGAACTCGACACCGTGCACGACAACGAGCGCATCCGCGACGAGCTGTGGGCCGTGATCTACGGCATCTGGGACTACATCAAGAACTCCGGCAGGTTCGACGCCGAGACGATGACCCTGGAGTGGGTCGGCGCGGTACCGGGCAAGCGGGAGTTCCGCCGCTTCGTCGGCGACTACACCCTCACCCAGGCCGACATCCTGGAGCAGACCCCCTTCGAGGACCGGGTCGGCTTCGGCGGCTGGTCCATCGACCTGCATCCCCCGGGAGGCGTCTATGCGACGGAGGCCGGCTCGAAGCACTGGTACGCGAACGGCAGTTACCACATCCCGCTGCGCTCGCTGTACTCCGCGAACGTGTCCAACCTGTGGCTCGCCGGACGCGACATCAGCGCCAGCCACGTGGCATTCGGCAGCACCCGTGTCATGGCCACCTGCGCAGTCACCGGAGAGGCGGCCGGCAGCGCCGCGGCGCTCGCGGTGGCGAAGGGCGTGTCACCGCGGGAACTGGCCCGTCACCACATCGCGGAACTGCAGCAGACGATGCTGAGGCAGGACGCCGCACTCCTGGGCGTGGACAACCGCGATCCAGCAGATCTGGCACGCCAGGCCGACATCACCGCATCCTCGACCCTGACCCGACTCGCCGCGGAAACGCCGGCGGAGCGCATCGAGTTGGACACGGACCGAGCGCTGCTGTTTCCCGTCGACCCGGAACTCGACGCGGTGGAACTGCTGGTGGACGCGGCAGCAGACACGGAGCTCGACGTCGTGCTGTACGACACCGGGAAACCCCAGAACTACGTGCCGTCGAGCGAGGTGGCGACCGCCCGAGCGTCCGTACCTGCGGGGGAGAAACAGTGGGTGCGCATTCCCCTGTCGTGGCGCCCCGAGCAACCGCGGAATGCCTTCCTGGTCGTCCGCCGTACCCCCAACCTTGCCCTGTACGCCGCCACCGACCGCATTCCCGGTGTCCTACAACTGCACTGGGGTGAACCGGAGCAACAGGAGCGGGAGTACCACCAGCCGGTCCGCGAGTGGCGCGCGGACACCGACCGGCGCAGCTGGTGCTTCCGCACGTCGCCCGACACCGCGGCATACATCCCAACCAAAGCCGTCGGCGGCTATCACCGCCCGTACGGCGGACCGCAGATGTGGGTCTGCGAACCGGAACAGACTGAGCCGAGCCTGCAACTGACCTGGCCCGCGCCGGTGACGATCCGCAGCGTCGACCTCGTCTTCGACGACGACGTCCATGACGATCTGATCAACCTGCACCACCACCGCACCGACTACGACGTGCCGGCCGACCTGGTCCGCGCCTTCCGGATCGAAGCCCAAACAGCTGGTATCTGGCACACCCTGACCCAGGTGACGGACAATCGCCGCCGGCACCGGGCGTACGCACTGCCCGAGCCGGTCCGCGCCCAGGCACTCCGCATCGTCATCGAAGCAACGCACGGCGCTCCCAGGGCACATGTGGTGTCACTGAGGGCATACGAGTGAGGGCCGGCTCGTCCTATGCAGGGCTGATGGCAGCGAGTAAGCCACAGGTCCCATTGAACGCCGACGGGTTCATCGTCAGAGGATCCTGCACAGCAGAAGATCCGGGCCGGCCGGCGGGGCGCGAATCGTCGTCGGCGACAACGGGGTCAGTAAACCAACCCTGATCAAGATTCTCTCCGGCGCCTACGATTCCGCCCCCGGGGGCGCGATCGAGGTTGACGGCACCGAGCGGAGCTTCAAGGGCCCGCTCGACGCGTCCGAGTCAGGTAGTGCCACCGTCTACCAGGACCTGGCCTTGGTGGGCACCCGGGACGGACGTCACGCGCTGCCTCAAGCGGTTCTGCCCGAGAGGTCCCACCAAGCACTGACCAGCACTCCACCTGGACCATTCACCAAACCGACCTTGCTCCAGCGGCTTGACAACCAGAGGAGCATCCCGCCTCGGCGACCCGGACGGAAACGGATCCCATGAGCCACCACACAAACGGGAACTCCACGGCACGACCCGAACACGGTCGGACTGCCGAAGGCCACAACGGCCAGACCGTGTCTGCCCGCGACCCCTACCTCACCTACATCGGTCGATGGGGCCACCTCGGCACCATGGCCATCACCCCCAACTCCGGATCCCAGCTGCGGTTCCGGTTCACCGGGCACATCCTCCGAGGTAAGTTCGACACATCGACGACCGTAAGCCCTCCGCAGATCTACGTCTCGATTGACGGCGAAGCACCCCAACTGCACCGAGTGGACCGCGACCTTGTCGACTTCACCCCGACCCCACTGACCGGGAATCAGCACACAGCTGACATCGTGGTCAAGGACATCGACGAGCACGAGAACCGCTGGGTGGTGCCGATGCGATCCGGCCTGCACTTCACCGGCCTGCAACTCGCCCCCGGTGCAAGCCTCCTACCAACAACGCCATCAGACACGCTACGCCTGGTCTTCTACGGAGACTCCATCACCCAAGGTGTCATGGCTTTGGGCGCGGAGGCCACCGTCGACTGCGCCGACGGCACGAAGAGCTTCGGCTACCTCACAGGCCGAGCATTTCAGGCCACCACACACCTGGTCGGCTTTGGCGGCCAAGGACTTCTCCGACCCGGCAACGGAGGCGTAGGGACGGCCGACCAGTCGCTCGGCTGGAACTTCCACGGGTCGCCCGTCGATCCGCAGTTCGAACCCCACGCAGTGATCGTCAACCAGGGAACCAACGACCATTCCTACGACGGTGCGGCATTCCGCCCGGCCTACCACAGGTACCTGGACCGTATCCGTGGAATCCATCCTCATGCCTGGCTGTTCGCCATGCGTCCCTTCGGCGGGTACCACGCCGAAGACATTGCCTGGGCCGTCGCGCACACTGCGGATGCGAGAGCCGTCTACGTCGACACCACAGGCTGGCTCTCGCCGTCGCAAGGCGACTTCAACGATGACTGTCACCCCAATATGCGGGGGCACGCAAAGGCGGCCCGCCGGTTGACCGCTGTCATGCAAGCAACCACTGGATGGACTCCGGTGAGGCACGGTCGGACGGCGCACTCGGGCTGGGCACTCCCCTGGCGGGTCAGTTCTGCCATCTGACGCTGCTCAGGTACCGGGCCGAGTGCACGCTCTCCGTCGTCCACGACACGGCCTTCGTCCGCGGCGCGGACCTCCCGGGGCTGTGGCTGACGGCCCTGGCGGAACTCGAAGCGGCGGTCTGACACGGACGGCTCGTCCCGGGGCCCACACCCGAGCGGTGGGTACGGCCCCGGGCACCGCCCCGTTCACACCGGCGCGGAGGTCTCCGCCAGCTCGGCCACGGCCTGCTCCCACAGTTCCGGAAGCAGTTCCCCTAGCGGAAGGGCGCGGTCGGCCAGGAAGGACGCCTCGGCCCAGTTGCCGAAGAACGACAGACCCACCCCGAAGAGGTGCCCGGGTACGAGCAGGGGGAGCAGGGCGACGCCCGTCACCTGGGTGTCTCCCAGGCCGCCCTTGTCGGCGACCGGCATGGACGTGGCCATGACGTCGGTGACGCGCGGAGAGAGCATCCTTCGCAGGTACCACTCGGTCGGGCGGTCCGGCATGTAGCGGACCATGTCCTGAATGGCCTGTCGCCATGTCTCGCCCCGCAGCTTCCGGGTCGTCGCCATGACGCGCTCCAGCCGCCACTGGGGCGAATCGCCGTCCTGGGGCCCGATCCCGCGTTCCGGGGCGGTCCGCACGGGCAGCTCCAGCGGCAGGGCGAAACAGCGGTTGCCCCAGGTCTGTTCCTCGTCCGGGCGGCGTGCGTCGACGGGCAGCAGCGCCGTCATCCGAGGAAGCGGTACGCCGGACCGGACCGACCAGGCCGACAACGCCCCGGCGAGCGCGGCCAGATGGACGTCGTGGGCCGATCCGCCATGCGCCGTACCGATCCGGCGGAGGGCGTCCGCCGGTACCCGGCCCCGCCACAGCCGCCGCTCTCCCGTGGGGACGAAGGGGACGGCCGGACGGTGGCCACGGACGGCGAGAGAGCGGGCCATGAACATCGAGGCCAGCCCGACGGCCGTACCCAACCGCAGGGGCAGACCGGCCAGGCGGCCCTTCCTCGACACCGGGCGGGCCGAGGGCTCTGCCTCGCCCAGCAGGGCCCGGAAAGTCATCGCGACGGCCGAGCCGTCCTGGCAGGCGTGGTGGAAGCGGTAGCACAAGGCGTACTCGTCGGGTGCATGGCCGTGGACCAGCCAGAGCCCCCAGTAGGTTCCGGGCGCCAACGGCGCGTTGATCGCGGTGTGCAGGGCGGCGTCCCACCCCTCGGGGCCCTCCGCGACCACTTCGTGGACGTGCCGGTCGACGGTGAAGTCCACGTCCGGCCGCCATCGGGGGCGCCGTGAGCCGCCCTCGGGCCGACTGGTGAGCAGGGGCAGCCGGCCCAGGCGGAAGCCCACGTACGCGCGGAGGTCTGCCAGGCTCGGGGGCGGGCCGCTCAGGTACGCGACGCCGCCGCCGTCCCAGCGGACGTCGGGGTGGCGGCGTTCCATACTGAGAAAAGCGCGGTCGACCGAGTGGGTGGGGCGGCTGGGGAGCGGAACGGTCCGGGCTGACGGAACGGACGCGGGCATCGGGGAACTCCAATTCGTGCCAACAGACGGGCAGCAGGGGCAAGGCCGGGCGCTCGACCGGGGCAGATCACCGACCAGAAAGGCCGCCGACCCGTGCAAGTCCGCAGCGACGCCGAAGGCGTCACCTCGGCCCGGATCAGTACGGTTCATATCCGACCGCGGTGAAAGGCCGTATGCGCCGGCAACCCCTCGAAGTACCCGCTCCCCACCTGCCCTGCCGGGCTCGGCGCCCCGCACCGCCCGCCGACAGTGCCACGGACCCTACCGGACCGTTTCCCGGCCACTGCCCGCGAGATCACCCGAAAGGAGGACGGGCCCTCCGGGCGGCCACCTCGGTCCCGACTGCTTCCGCTGCGTCCGTACAGCCCGGCGCCCAGGCTCGCGGCGGGTGCTGCGATGGGCCGTCCGGGACCCGCACGGACCGTGGCGTGGTTACTTCCTTCGGGTGAGCCGGCGGGATCCGGGCTCCCCCTCGGTTCGCCGCCTGACACTGTGTGCCGTGCGCCAGTGGTCATCACCCCTGGGAGACGGCCTGAGAGGAGCCCCCGGTGGGACCGAAGGACCGGCGGACGCCGGTTGCACCGGACCGGCCGGACGAGTCAGGCTGCGCGGGCCGCGACCCCGGTGGCATGCCGCCGCCGTAAACCGGCCGGATGCACGCGCTCCCTGGCCGTCGCAACGGCGCCGGCCGTCACCGCCCTCGCAGACGGTTGTGATCCTGTCCCTTTCGGAGCCCTTGGAGCCAGGTCATGCACGTCGCCCTCACCGGCGCCACCGGATTCCTCGGACTGCGCCTGTTGCGCCGTCTGCTCGACACCCACCGGTCGGTGACGGTCCTGGTCCACGCCGGGTCGGGTGACGCGCTGCGCCGCATCGCCCGGTTCTTCGCACTGACCGGTGCATCCGAGCGGTTCGTCGCCGAACTCCCCGACCGGCTGCGGGTGGTGGAGACGAGATTGGAGCAACCCATGCTGGGGCTGTCCAGGCGCGCGTTCCAGGAGTTGGCCGACGGTCTCGGCGCGCTCTGGCACAGCGCGGGCAGCATCAACCTGGAGGCCGAGCTTCCCGAGCTGCGCCGGACCAACGTCGAAGGGACCCGGCACGTACTGGAGTTGGCCGCCGCCGGACGGGAAAGACCCGTGGTCCATCACGTGAGTACCGCTTTCGTGGCGGGGAGCCGACGCGAGGGGGCGACGTACGAGGACGAACTGGACGACACGTACGGCTTCGAGAACGCCTACGAACGCTCCAAGTACGAGGCGGAGATGTTGATCCACGCATGGTCGCGGGAGCACCGCCGTCCGGTCGTGGTGCTGCGGCCGAGCATCCTGGTCACGGACCTGCCGCCGCATCCGGAACTGCCCTCGCATCCGCTTCAGGTCATCGAGCGGATCCTGCGCGACGCCCGGCGCACCGCCGATCCCGGGAGCCCGGGCCACGACGGCGCCGGGCCCGACCGCCCCCACGGCCCCGGCCCGCGCGGCCGTCCCCGTATCCGGTTGGTGGGTCATCCGCACGGCCGGCTGAACCTGATGCAGGTGGAGCACGCGGCCGAGATCATGGTGCGGCTGGCCGGCCGGAGACCCTCGGGCGGAGTCGACACCTATCACATCGTCCATGACCGCGACGTGCCCGTGACAACGATCGTGAACCTGCTCGAACGGCTGGTTCCGTTGTCGATCGACCTGGTCGCCACGGAGCCGGACGACCCGTCGGCGCTGGAGGCGCTGGTGGACTTCTATCCGGGTCTCACGGTCTATCTGACCCACCGACGGCGCTTCGACGACACCCGGGTCCGGGCCCTGTTCGGGCCGTCGGCTGTCTCCGGCCGCGTGGACCTCGACTACCTGTTGTCCGGCCTGGTCCCCAGGGACCGGGTTCTCGCCGGGCCGTCGCCCACGCCCACCACCGCCTTCCCATCCGCCCCGCACGCCTGATGCGACAAACCCCGCTTTGGAGTTCTTCCGTGTCCGTCCGCTCCGTTCCCGACGCCTGCGCCGCGTCCGCGCCGGTCTTCTCCCTCAAGGAGATCGCCGCCCGTGCCCGGCGGATCCGGGAACCCGTACACATCGTCAGCGGGCCGAGCAGCCGTGAGCTGGGGCTCGCGGCGGGGGCCGTACCCGACGGCCCGGTACTCGGTACGCTGCCGCCGCTGTACCCCGAGTGGCTCGGCGGACGCACCTTCTGCGAGGCGCACGGCGTCCGTTTCCCTTATGTGGCGGGCGAGATGGCGAACGGCATCGCGACCACCCGGCTGGTGTCCGCGATGGCCCGGGCGGAGATGCTCGGATTCTTCGGCGCCGGCGGCCTGGCGTATGCCGAGGTGGAGCGGGCCGTGCACGCGCTGGCCCAGGAGCTGCGGCCCCGTCCGAACTGGGGGGTGAACCTCATCCACTCACCGGCCGAACCCGCGCTGGAGTTCCGCGTCGCCGAACTGCTGCTGCGCTGCGGTGTGCCCCGGATCTCGGCCTCGGCGTTCATGGAACTGACCCCGGCCGTCGTGCTGTGCTCGGCCCGGGGGCTGCGCCGGGGCGCCGACGGCAAGATCGTCCGGCGCACACGGATGCTCGCCAAGGTCTCCCGGCCCGAGGTGGCCGGGAGATTCCTCTCGCCCGCCCCCGCAGCGCTGCTGGACCGGCTCGTCGCCCAGGGGAGGCTGACCGCGGAGGAGGCCGGTCTGGCGGCCCTGGTGCCGGTGGCCGAGGACATCACCGTGGAGGCCGACAGCGGAGGTCACACCGACAACCGGCCGTTGTCGGCCCTGCTGCCGAGGATCGTCCTGCTGCGGGACGAGTTGTGCCGGCGGTTCGGCTACCACCGGCCGGTCAGGATCGGCGCGGCCGGCGGGCTGGGCACGCCGGCCGCGGTGGCCGCCGCCTTCGCCCTCGGCGCGTCCTACGTGGTCGTCGGATCGGTGAACCAGACGGCCACCGAGGCGGGCCTGTCCGAAGAGGCCAAGGCGATGCTCTGCGAGGCGGATGTCGCCGACGTGGCCATGGCCCCGGCAGCGGACATGTTCGAGCTGGGCGTCACACTCCAAGTACTGTCCCGGGGAACGATGTTCGCCCAGCGGGCCCGCAGGCTCCACGCGGCGTACCGGGCGCATGGTTCGCTGGAGGAGATCCCGCCCGCGATGCGCGCCACGATCGAACGGGACGTGCTGCGTGCCTCGTTCGACGAGGTCTGGCAGCGCACGCGCGCGTTCTGGGAGCGCCGCGATCCCTCGGAGATCACACGTGCGGAGGCTGATCCGAAGCACCGTATGGCACTGGTCTTCCGCTGGTACCTGGGCAGTTCCAGCCGGTGGGCGATCACCGGCGAGGCGGCCCGGCGTACCGACTACCAGGTCTGGTGCGGGCCGGCGATGGGCGCATTCAACCACTGGGTGGCGGGCACGTTCCTGGCCGAGCCGGCCAACCGGTCCGTGGTACAGATCGCACTCAACCTTCTCGAAGGCGCCGCGGTGCTCACCCGCGCCCATCAACTGCGCGCCCATGGAGTTCCGTTACCGTCCGAGGCATTCGCCTACACCCCGTGCGGGCTGGCATGAGCGGCCCCGGCGCCCCGAAGGCGTCAGCGGCAGCCGTCCAGCCCCGAGGAGTCACCGTGTCCGCCTCCACCCCGGGGCAGGTGCCCGTAGCCGTGGTCGGTGTCGGCGCCCTGGTGCCCGGCGGGACAGATGCGGCAGGCTACTGGCGGATCGTGACCGGCGGCCGGGACCTGATCACCGAGGTGCCCGCCTCCCGCTGGCTGGTGGCGGACCACTACGACCCGGACCCGGCCGCCCCCGACAAGACATACGCCCGCCGGGGCGCCTTCCTGCCGGAGGTGGACTTCGACCCGTTGGCGTACGGTGTGCCGCCCGCCAACCTGTCGGCGACGGACACCTCCCAACTGCTCGCCCTGATGGTCGCCGACCAAGTGCTGGCCGACGCCGACGGTCTGTCGGGCGTGGACCGGGACCGGGTCGGCGTCGTCCTCGGCGCGGCCGCCCTGGAGTTGCTCCCGCACATGTACGGGCGCGCCCAGCGCCCGGTGTGGTTGAAGGCGTTGCGGGAGAGCGGTCTCGCCGAGGCCGAGGCGCAGGCCGTGTGCGAGCGCATCTCGGCGCACTACAGCCCGTGGCAGGAGTCGACCTTCCCCGGCCTGCTCGGCAATGTCGTCGCGGGCCGGATCGCCAACCGGTTCGACCTGCACGGCACCAACCACACCACCGACGCCGCCTGCGCCAGCTCGCTGGCGGCACTGTCCACGGCGGTCGGTGAGCTGGCGCTCGGGCGGGCCGACCTGGTGATCAGCGGAGGTGTGGACACCGGCAACGACATCGGCATGTTTCTGTGCTTCTCCAAGACGCCCGCGCTCTCCCGCACCGGTGACTGCCGTCCGTTCTCGGACGCGGCGGACGGCACCATGCTCGGCGAAGCCGTCGTCATGTACGCGCTGAAGCGGCTGTCCGACGCGGAGCGGGACGGCGATCGCATCCACGCGGTGATCCGGGGCATCGGCACCTCGTCCGACGGCAGGAGTACGGCGATCTACGCGCCGCTTCCCGACGGTCAGGCACGGGCACTGCGGCGCGCCTACGAGGAGGCTGGCTACGGTCCGGAGACCGTGGAGCTGGTCGAGGCACACGGGACCGGCACGAAGGCCGGGGACGCCGCCGAACTGACGGCGCTGCGCGAGGTGTTCGAGGCGTCGGGGCGTACGGACGGGCAGTGGTGCGCGATCGGCTCGGTCAAGTCGCAGATCGGCCACACCAAGTGCGCGGCGGGTGCGGCGGGGCTGCTCAAGGCGGTCATGGCCCTGCACCACAAGGTGCTGCCGCCGACCATCAAGGTGGACCGGCCGATCCCGGCGGCCGCCGCCCCGAACGGCCCGTTCTACGTCAACACCGAGACCCGGCCGTGGGTGCGGCCCACGGGTCATCCACGCCGGGCGTCGGTGTCGAGCTTCGGCTTCGGGGGCAGCAACTTTCATGTCACGCTGGAGGAGCACGTACCGTCGAACACTCCGGCCCGGGTGGCGCCGCGCCATCGCTCCACACCGAGCGAACTCGTCCTGTTCAGCGGCGTATCGCCGTCCGACCTGGTGCCGCCGGAAACAGACGGCGACCGTCCACTGGCTGCGCTCGCTCGGGAGAGCCACAGCGCGTTCTCGCCCACCGACCCGGCGCGGCTGGCCATCGTCGCCACAGGCACCGAGGAGCTGCGGGAGAAGTACGCGCAGGCGCTCACGCTGATCAAGCAGCGGCCGGACACTGCGTTCTCGACACCGACCGGCGTCCGGTACGCCTTCGGGGAGCCCACGCCCGGCCGTCTCGCTTTCCTGTTTCCGGGACAGGGGTCCCAGTACGTCGGGATGGGTGCCGGCCTCGCGATGCTGTCGCCGGCCGCCCAGGCCGTGTGGGACCGGCTGGGCGGGACCAGGTTCGACGGGCGGCCCCTGCACCGGGTGGTGTTCCCGCCGCCCGCCTTTTCCGACGAGGAACGTGCGGCCCAGGCGGCGCGTCTGGCCGCCACCGAGTGGGCGCAGCCCGCGCTCGCGGTGCACGCGCTTGCACTGCTGGACGTACTGCGGGGTCTGGGGCTGCAACCGGACTGCGTGGCGGGCCACAGTTTCGGTGAGCTGGTGGCGCTGCACTGCGCGGGTGCCCTGGACGCCGACGCGCTGGTCGGTCTGGCCCGCAGGCGTGGTGAGCTGATGCGGGACGCGGCCGTCGTACCCGGTGCGATGCTGGCCGTGGCGGCGGACCGCGAGCACGCGGTGGCGGTGCTGGCCGGTGGCGACTTCGGCGACCTCTGGCCGGCCAACCACAACTCCCCGCGCCAGGTGGTGCTGTCGGGTACCCGGGAGGCTGTCGCGCGCGCCGAGAAGGTGTTCGCGGCCCAGGGTGTCGGCACGCGCCGGCTGACCACGTCGACCGCTTTCCACAGCCCGCTGGTCGCCCCGGCCGGTGAGCCGCTCGCCGCGTTCCTGCGCACGGTCCCGCTCTCGGAGCCCCGGATCGATGTGTACGGCAACGCGGACGCGGCACCGTACCCGTCGTCTCCCGACGAGGTACGCCGCCGGATCGCCGAGCACCTCGCCTCACCGGTGCTCTTCCAGGAACAGATCGAGGCGATGTACGCGGCGGGGATGCGGACCTTCGTCGAGGTCGGCGCGGGCACCGCACTGACCGGTCTGGTCGGACAGATCCTCGGTGAGCGCGAGCACGCGGCCGTCCCCCTGGACCGGCCGGACCGGTCCGGGGTCAGCGCCCTGCACACCGCGCTCGGCGAACTCGCCGTCCGCGGTGTCCCTCTCGACTTCGACCCCCTCTGGGCGCCGTACGCCTCGCCTGGAACCTCAGTGAAGGAGCACGCGCCCCGGATGACCGTGAAGATCAGCGGAGCCAACTACGGTCAGCTCTACCCGCCCCGCACCGAAGCCGCTGCACCACCGCCGCCCGCGCCCGCGCCGGGCCGGGTTCCGGAACACCAACCGCAGCCCGCCCCCGCCCCCACGTCCGAGATCCCGGCGGTTCCCCTGTCCGCGTACACCCCCGCGCCCGCCCGCACGCCGGAGCGGTCGGCGTACGAGACGGCGCCCGCCCAAGAACCGGAGCCGGCGTACGGAGCCGAGCCGTGGCACGACCCGGTGCCCGCCCGCGACGGACTGTCCGCGGACAGTCCCGTGTCCACGTACGGTACCGAGCCCGGGGCCGCCCTCGGCGCCGGGTGGTACACCGCGGTGGAGAACGTCCAGCGGCAGACGGCGGAGGCCCACGCGGCCTGTCAACGCATGCTGACCGAAAGCCATATGGCTTTTCTGCGGATGACCGAGACCACCCTGGCCGCGATGCTCGGGGTACAGGACGGCGGCGGCGTGCTCGGCGCCCCGGCTCCCCCGGCAGCGCTGCCGCTCCCCCGTCCTTCGGCACCCCGGCGGGCCCCGGCACCCGTGACGCCGGCCCCGGACGGGTCCGGCGTTCCCGGGGCCATGCCCGCCTTCGTGCCCGCCGGGTCCGGCGAGGAGCCGTCGCCGGCACCGGCCGCCGGGGACCGGGCCCCGGCCGCCGTCCCGGTGGCCTCCCCCACGCCGTCCGCCGATGCCGCGCCTTTGTCGGCGCCCGAGCTGGAGGAACTACTGCTCTCGGTGGTGGCCCGGCTCACCGGCTACCCGACGGAGATGCTCAACGTGGACATGCAGTTGGAGGCGGATCTGGGAGTCGACTCGATCAAGCGCGTCGAGATCCTTTCGGCCGTACGCCAGAGGATGGGCGACGTGGCGACGGGAGACGTCGGACAGCTCGGTAAACTCCGCACGCTGCGCGAGATCGTCGAGGCGCTTACCGCGACCGGTCGGCCGCACGAAACCCCGGCGCCGGACTCCCCGGCCGTGACGGGCTCCCCCGCCGACCCGCAGATCCCCGCCATGCGCACCGGGTCCGGGCAGGAGACGGCGCTGACGAGACTGGTGCAGCGCGTGGTGGAGTCACCGGCGTCCGGCCTGGCCATGGCGGGACTCCTGGACGGGCCGCTCGTGGTGACGGGCGGGGGCCCGGACGGCGCCGCGATCACCGCCCTCGTCGCGCGGAAGCTGGCGGCGCACGCCGTGGACGCCACCGCCGTGGCGGAGGTGCCCGAGGACGCGCGCGGTGTCGTACACCTCGGCGGGCTGACCGGGGGCGGCGCGCCGGACCATGCGCGGGAGGTCCACCGGTCGGTTCTCCGCGCGGCGCGCGCGATGGCGGCACAGGCCGCAGAACGGGGCGGACTGTTCGTGACGGTGCAGGACACCGGGGGCGACTTCGGGCTCGGCGGCCATGCACCCGACCGCGCCTGGCTGGGCGGCGTCGCCGCTCTGACCAGGACCGCGGCGAAGGAATGGCCGGGCGCCTCGGTCAAGGCCGTCGACTGCGAGCGGGGCGGTCGCAGTGACGAGGAGGTCGCCGAGGCGATCGTGCGGGAGCTGCTCGAAGGCGGTGCTGACCCGGAGGTGGGTCTTCGCGCGGACGGTACCCGCACCACCCCGCGGACGGTACCAGCGCCGGTGACGCCCGATGGCACCCGGCGGATCACCTCGGAGTCGGTGATCGTGGCCACCGGAGGGGCCCGCGGGGTGACCGCCGCCGCGCTGGCGGACCTGGCCAGGACCCACCGTCCGCGGATCGTGCTGCTCGGCAGGACGGCACTGACTCCCGAGCCCGCAGGGCTCGCGTCGGCCACCGATGAACCAGCGCTCACCCGGCTGCTCGCCGAGCGCACCCCCGAGGACGCGGCGACCTCCTCGCCCGCCCGGATCGCGGCACGGGCCCGGGAAATCCTGGCCGCGCGCGAGGTGCGGGAGACGCTGGAGGTGCTGGAGGCGGCGGGGTCCCCGGTCCGGTATGTCCAGGTGGACGTCCGCGACGGCGACGCCGTCGCCGCCGCACTGCGCGACGTACGTGACGCGTGGGGGCCGGTCAACGGCATCGTGCACGGCGCGGGAGTCCTGGCGGACAAACGGATCGCCGACAAGACCGACGAGCAGGTCGAGAAGGTGATGTCCACCAAGGTGGACGGTCTGCGCGCGCTGCTGGCCGCGACGGCGGACGATCCGCTGAACCTGATCTGCCTGTTCTCCTCGGTGGCCGCCGTGTTCGGCAACGCGGGCCAGAGCGACTACGCCATGGCCAACGAGATCCTGGGTCAGGTCGCGTCCGCCGAGCAGGCCCGCCGCCCCGGCTGCCTGGTGCGGTGTATCGCCTGGGGTCCGTGGCGCGGCGGCATGGTCACGCCCGCTCTGGCCGGGCATTTCGGCCGGTCCGGGGTTCCGCTGATCCCGCTGGAGCAGGGGGCGGCCGCTTTCACGGCCGAGCTGGGCGGCACCGCCGGTGAGGCCCGTGTCCTCCTGGTGGCCGGGGACGATCCGGCGGCCCTGTCCCCGGCCGGGAATCCGCTTCCGGCGCAGCTGCTGGTCCGGGAGGACAGCCTGCCGCAGCTGGCCGACCACGCGCTCACCGGGGTTCCCGTGCTGCCCGTGGCGATGGTCCTGAACTGGTTCGCGGGGGCGGCCACCGCCTGGCTGCCAGGTGCCGGCCCACTCGTCCTGCGCGACCTGCGGGTGTACAAGAAGTGCGCCCTGCCCGAACTGGCCGGCACCGGCCACCGGCTCACCGTGCACGGCAGCCGGGGCGTGACCGGTTCCCCGTCGGGGCTGGAGGCGGAACTGCGGGGGGAAAGCGGCGTGGCGCACTTCCGGGCAGTGCTGGACACCCGGACCGAAGAGCCGGATCCGGCCGCGTGGAGCAGCCCGGACGGCCTCAAGCCGCTGGACCGTACCGAGTTGTACGACGAGGCGAGCCTCTTCCACGGCCCCCGGTTCCAGTCCGTCCGCTCGCTGCACGGTGTTTCGGAGCACGGAGCCGAGGCGATCGTCGCGGGCGTGCGCGTCCTGGAATGGCCGGGTGAGCACTGGCCGCTCGACCCGGCCGCCATGGACGGCGCGCTCCAACTCGCCCTGGTCTGGGCGCAGGAGGCACTCGGTGCGGCGACGCTGCCGATGGCCGTCGCCGAGTGCAGGGTGCACCGGCGCGGCCCGGTGGACGGCACCGTGCGATGTGTGCTGCGGGGGCGGAAGGTCCACAGCACGGGTGCGCGCTGCGATGCGGCGCTGATCGACGCCGACGGAGCCGTCCGGCTGGAACTGCTCGGCGTGGAACTCGTCCGCCGCCCGTCCTAGGGCGTGTTCTGAGTTCCCCGTCGTCTGCGCGGGGCGCGGACGCAGCGGCGTGCGGTGCGTGCGATCGCCGTGCGGTGTCGCAGGTCATGTGGCGGAGCCACCTGTCCTCCGGCGCCGTGCGGCGAGCGTGCGTGCCGCACGCCGGGGCGTAGGCGGGGAACTCAGAACTGGCCCTGAGCCCCGGTCCCTGTGCACCAGCCCGCCCTGCCGTGAAGTGAGACCTGTATGGAATTCGAACCGATCGCCGTCGTCGGCCGGGGCTGTGTGCTGCCCGACGCGCTCGATCCGGACACGTTCTGGGACAACATTGCCGCGGGCCGCAGCAGCCTGTCGGCCATCCCGGAGGGCCGGTGGCGGCTGCCGCGCCACCGGGCCATGGGCTCGGTGGAGGACCACCTCGACCGCACCTGGACCGATGTCGGCGGGTACGTACGGGGGTTCGAGTCCGTCTTCGACCCGAGCGGCTTCCGGATCGCCCCGGAGCGCATCCTGTCACTGGACCCGGTCTTCCACTGGGTCATGTATGGCGTGCGGCAGGCGCTCACAGAGGCGGGCCGCGAGGGCCCCCTGCCGCGGGCGGGGCTGGTGCTGGGAAACCTGTCGTATCCCACGCCCACAGGGGCGGCTTTCGCCGAGCACGTCTGGCTGTCCGCCCAGCGGCCTCCGTTCCATGACGCCTTGCTGAGGCATGAACGCCGGGAGCGGCCCGACGCCCGCAATCGCTTCTCCTCCGGGCTGCCCGCCCAGCTCGCGGCCCGAGCCCTCGGGCTGGGCGCGGGTGCGTGGTCCCTCGACGCCGCCTGCGCGTCGTCGCTGTACGCGATCAAGCTGGCGTGCGACCGACTGCACGACGGCACCGCGGACCTGATGGTGGCCGGTGCCGTCAGCCGGGCGGACCCCCTCTATCTGCATGTGGGGTTCTGCGCGCTGTCCGCGACGAGCCGCACGGGGCACAGCCGGCCCTTCCACCGGGACGCGGACGGGCTGGTGCACGGCGAGGGCGCCGGGTTCGTCGCCCTCATGCGGCTGTCGGAGGCCCGCGCCGCCCAGCTGCCCGTGCTCGGCGTGATCCGCGGTGTCGGGTTGTCCAACGACGGGCGCGGCGCCGGGCTGATCAGTCCGTCGGAGGAGGGCCAGGTTCGGGCCATGCGCCTGGCGTACGAGGCGGCGGGCGTCGCCCCCGAGACCGTGTCACTCGTCGAGTGCCATGCGACGGGGACGCCGGTCGGGGACGCGGTGGAGGTACGCGGCATGGCCCGGATCTTCCGAGCCGGTGACGATGTGCCCATCGGTTCGGTGAAGTCGAACGTCGGGCACCTGCTGGCCTCGGCGGGCCTGGCCGGGCTGCTGAAGGTGCTCGGCGCGCTGCGTGCGGGGATCCGTCCGGCGACGCTCGGTGCGGAACGGCCGCTGGACGGGCTGGCGGGCACGCCGTTGCGGGTGCTGACCGCGCCGGAACCGTGGTCGGGGCCGCGCCGGGCGGCGGTGAGCGCGTTCGGCTTCGGCGGGACCAACGCCCATCTGGTGGTGGACCTTCCGGACGGCGACCCGGTGTCCGCCGTACCGCAACCGAGCCGCCCGGCCGCCGTCGTGCCCGCCCCGGACCATGTGCGGGAATCGCCGGGCGGCCGTGCGCCGGTGGCCATCGTCGCCGTCGGCGCCCGAGTCGGCGACGGCACCTGTGCCGAGGACTTCCGGCGGGCGGTGCTGGGCGGTGAGCGGCGTGGCCCTGCTACGGAGATCGCCGTGGAGTTGCGGGACCTGTGCTTCCCTCCCTTGGCCCTGAAGCGAACGGTGCGCCATCAACTCCTGATGCTGGAGGCCGCACGGGAGGCCGTACGGTCGGTGTCCCTGCCCCGGGAGCGAACCATGGTGGTCATCGGCATGGGGGTGGACCCGGAGGTGGCCCGGGCGGGCGCCCGCTGGCGGGTTCCCCACTGGCTGGAGCAGGCCGGGCTTCCCGCCACGGCACCGGCGGCGGGCCTTGCCCGGGACGCGTTCGTGCCGCCCATGACGGCCGAGGGGGTGGTGGGCAGCATGCCGAACCTTGTGGCCAACCGCATCAGCACCCAACTCGACCTGGCCGGACCGGGGTTCGCGGTGTCTGCGGAGGAGGCGTCCGGGCTGGTGGCGCTGGAACTCGCAGCCCGGGCCGTCCGGTCGGGGGATGTCGACGCCGCGCTCGTCGGTGCCACCGACCTGTCCTACGAGGCGGTGCATCAGGCCGCCCGGCGGGAGCTCGGACACGAGGACGAACCGGGGGACGCCGCCGTCGCCCTGGTCCTCAAGTCCTTGGACACCGCGCGCAGGGACGGCGACACCGTCGTCGCCCTGCTCGACGAGGATTGCGTCGGCACACCCGACATGGTCATCGGGGACGGCCCTGACGCGGTGTTCGACCCGGCGTCGGCCTTCGGGCGCGCTCACGCCGCGTACGGGCTGGTCTCCGTCGCGGTCGCGGCGCTCTCGCTCCAGCACCGCGCGGCACCGCGTCCGGGCGGTCCCGCGGACACCGCGACCGCCGCGCAGACCGCGAAGGCCGCGGTGACACCGCTGGAGGGGCCCACCGCGAGTGTCCGGCTGCGCGCGGGAGACGCCCGGCCGTGGCTGCGGGGCCCGGCTCCGCGCCTGCACGTCTATTCCGGGGCCGACCGCCGGGAGGTGCTGGCCGCGCTGGAGTCCGGTGCGCAGTCCGACGCCGGACCGGCCCGGCTGGCACTCGTGGTCGACGACGACACGTTCCCCGGCCGCCTGGCGGTCGCCCGCCGCTGGCTTGCCGGGGGCGGGACCCGTCCGGCCGATGTGCTGTACCGGGACAAGCCGGTCACGGGACAGACCGCGTTCGTGTACACCAACGGGTCGGCCGCGTACCCGGGTATGGGCCACGAGCTGATGCTCGCCCTGCCGTCGCTCGGCGAGGCCCTCCGTGCCAGGCACGGGGGGATCGGTACACGACCGCGGTCCCGGGCGGAGCACGGGGTGCTCGACCAGATCTGGGGTGCCTCCGAACTCGCCGTCTTCCACACCGTCCTCACCCGGGAGGTGCTCGGGCTTCGGCCGGACGCCGCTCTCGGGTACTCCTCGGGCGAGTCGGCCGCCCTGGTGGCGCTGGGTGCCTGGCCGGACGCCGCAGGGCTGTACGACGCCGCCCGGGACAGCGGTCTGTTCACGACCGAACTCACCGGTGAACTCCGGGCGGTCCGGCGCCACTGGGAGCGTCTGGGCGTCCAGGGCTGCCGCTGGTCGAGCTATCTGGTCAGTGCGCCCCTGGAGGCGGTCCGTGCCGAACTCTGCGCCGAAGTCGCGGTCCATCTGATGGCGGTGAACGCGCCCGGAGTCTGCGTCATCGGCGGTGAGTCCCGCGCGTGCGCGGCCGTCGTCGCCAGGATCGGTGCCGACCATGCGATCGAGCTCGACTACGACATGGCCGCCCATGCACCGGAGTTGGCGGAGATCCGAGAGGTGTGGCATGCGGCCCACCACCGTCCCACCGTCGACGTGCCCGGCGTGCGGTTCTACAGCGGGGCCACCGGGCAGTCGTACCGGCCGACGGCCGAACGGGCCGCCGAGGCACTCACCGCGCAGGGACTGAACACGATCGACTTCGCGGCCACGGTCGAGCAGGCATGGGCGGACGGTGTCCGCATCTTCGTGGAGCACGGACCGCGCAAGCTGTGCACCGGCTGGATCAAGCGGGTACTCGGCGACCGGGACCATGTGGCCGTCGCACTGGACACCCCGGGCGACACCGGGCTGCGGCAGCCCTGCCTGGCGGTGGCCGAACTCGTCGTCGCGGGGGTGCCGGTACGCGCCGACGAGCTGTTCACCCGGCTCGCGGGAGCCGCCACGCAGGTCCCGCGTCCAGGGCCCACCGTCACCGTGCCGGTACCCGCGCCTCCATGTCTGCCGCCGCTGGAACCGGCCCTGGTCACCCTGGACCGGGCCCCCGAGCTGGCGCCGGTGCCGGACTGGGAGGCCGGCCGGTCCGACGCACCGGCGGCCCTTGCCGTGCCCTGCCCCGATGCCGTGGGGCGGCGCACCCTGCCGGGCGTGCAGCCGACCGACTCGAACGGGTCGGACGGGACGGAGCAGCAGGCGGCGGGCACCCGTGCCGCAGTCGTCCGGCAGAGCCTGCGGGTCGCCGCGCTGCACCAAGAGATCATCGCCGGGCACACCGAGGCCCATCAGCGGTTCCTTCGGTTGTCCGCTCTCGCCGTCACCGCGCTGAGGAGCACCGTGCCCGGCGCGGTGCCCCCTCCCGTACGGCCACCGGGCCTGCCGGCACCGCGTCCGTCCGCCGGGCTGCCGCCGGGCCCCGTACGACCTGCGCCCCGCTCGGCGTCGCTGCCCGCTCCCCCGCCGAAGGCGGCGCCCGCACCGCCTCCGAGGCCGGGACCGAAGTTCGACCGCGCCCAGCTGGAGCACCTCGCCTCAAGGGAGATCTCCGCGCTGTTCGGCCCGCGGTTCGCCGAGCAGGATGCGTACGCGGTGCAGACCCGGATGCCCGAGCCGCCCATGCTGCTCGCGGACCGGGTCACCGGCATCGACGCAGTGCCTGCGGCGCTCGCCGCGCCCGGCCCGGTGCGCACCGACGGAACGATCTGGACGGAGACCGACATCCTGCCCGACAGCTGGTACCTGGACTCCACCGGACGTATGCCGGCCGGGCTGGTGGTCGAGGCAGGCCAGGCGGATCTGCTCCTGCTCGGCTGGCTGGGCGTCGACCTCCTCAACCGGGGCGAGCGCGCCTACCGGCTGCTCGGCTGCGAACTGACGTACCACGGCAGCCCGCCGGAAGCGGGCGACACCCTGTGCTACGAGATCCACGTCGACGGTCACGCGGAGCACGAAGGCGTCCGGCTGTCCTTCTTCCACTACGACTGCTACGTGAACGGCGGACTCCGGCTCAGCGTCCGCGAGGGCCAGGCGGGGTTCTTCACGCCGCAGGAGCTCACAGGCAGCGGCGGTGTGCGATGGGATCCCGCCGAGCGGCCGCCCGGCGACGACCTGCCGCTCGACCCGCCCGCCGTGCGCTGCGCACGGACCCGCTTCCACGCGGACCAGGTGCGGGCCCTGGCCCAGGGGCGGCCGGCGGACTGCTTCGGCCCCGGCTGGGAGGCCACGGCGGCCCACGTCCGCTCACCGGCGCTCGACGACGGCAGGCTACGGCTGGTGCACGAGGTGACCGCGTTCGACCCGGCCGGAGGGCCGTGGGGCCGCGGCTATCTGCGGGCAGAGACCCCTTTGTCGCCGGACGACTGGTTCTTCGCGGGGCACTTCAGGAACGACCCCTGTATGCCGGGCACCCTGATGCTCCAGGGCGGTCTCCAGGCAATGGCGTTCTACCTGGCGGCCATGGGCTTCACCGTGGACCGGGACGGCTGGCGTTTCGAGCCCGTCGACGGTCACCCCTGCACAACGATGTGCAGGGGCCAGGCGACTCCGGACGGTCGGCGGGTCGTCTACGAGGTGTTCGTGCGCGGTGTATCGGCCGGGCCGGTGCCGACGCTGTACGCCGACGTGCTGGGCTCGGTGGACGGGACGAAAGCGTTCCTGGGCCGGGACGTGGCACTGCGGCTGGTGCCCGACTGGCCACTGTCGCACTGGCGGCGCTCGGGCCCGCCCCTCGTACAGGGCAGCGGTACGCCGGTGCCGCTGCCCCTGCTCGGCGGGCTGGACGGGCACCGGGAGGCGAAACCGGTGGCGACGGCGGCCGATGGATTCCCCTTCGACTACGCCTCGTTGCTGGCGTGTGCCTGGGGCAGGCCGAGTGAGGCGTTCGGCAGCGCGTACGAGCCCTTCGACGGCACCCGTAGGGTCGCGCGGCTGCCCGGTCCTCCCTACCACTTCATGAGCCGGATCGTCTCGGTGGACGGTCCGCAGGGCGGTATGCGGGAGGGCAGCAGTGTCGTCGCGGAGTACGACGTGCCCGAGCGGGCCTGGTACTTCGAGCAGAGCGGCGGCCGTACGATGCCGTTCGCCGTCCTGATGGAGATTGCGCTGCAACCGTGCGGGTGGCTGGCCTCGTACGTGGGCAGCGCGTTGACCACCGACACGGATCTGCTGTTCCGCAACCTCGACGGGTCGAGCACGGTCACCGGTGAGGTCACCCCGGCGACGGGTGTGGTCCGCACCCATGCCGAACTGACTCGTGTCTCCCACAGCGGCAACATGATCATCGAGTCGTTCCGGGTGAGGTGCACGGCCGACGGCGTGCCGCTGTTCGAACTCTCCACGGCCTTCGGCTACTTCCCGCCGTCGGCTTTCGACCACCAGCCGGGCCTCACGGTGTCGGCCCAGGACCGGGCCCGTCTCGACGAGCCCTGCGACCGTGTGATCGATCTGACCGCCCGGCCCGCTCGTTACTGCGCCGGGGAGCTACGGCTGCCGGGCCCCATGCTGCTGATGCTCGACCGGGTCACCGGCTCCTGGCCGGACGAGGGCAGCATGGGGCTCGGACGGCTGAGGTCGGAGAAGGACGTGGTCCCGGATGAGTGGTTCTTCCGAGCGCACTTCTTCCAGGACCCTGTGCAGCCTGGGTCGTTGGGCATCGAGGCCATGTGCCAGCTCCTCCAGTACCACCTGCTTGAGCGCGGCGCGGCGGACGGAATCCCGCATCCCCGGTTCGAGCCGGTGCTGCCCGGCCGTAAGACGACCTGGACGTATCGCGGCCAGATCACCCCGGCCAACCGGCTGATCCGGGTGGACATGGACATCGTGGAGAGCGGCACGGACGCGCGGGGGCCTTATGCGACGGCGGACGCGTCGCTGTGGGGCGATGACACATGCATCTACCGAGTGCGCGGGCTTGGCATGCGTGTGGTGTCCGACGCGGCACCTGGGGCCTCAGCTCGACTCTGAAGCTGAAGGGAAGAACAGGAGCCGGCGGACGAGGTCGCGGGTCCTGCGGGCGGGGTTGAGGTGACGCTGATGCCAGTCGGCGCCGAGTTCCTCGTAGGAGCCGAGTTCCTCGTAGGAGACGTCAGGGTCGTTGATCAGGTGCCGGGCGATGACGAGTATCGAGCGGGCGACGGCGACCAGGACCTTGGCGTGGCCGGGGCGTTCGACGATGCGCCGGTGGCGGGCGCCGAGGAAGGTGTCGGTGCGGGCAGCGGCGTTGGCCGCCTCGCCGAGGGCTCCCTTGAGCCAGGGGTTGCCCTGGTACGAGAGGCACCTTGCCGTCCTCGACTGCGGATCCCATCCCAAGGTCATGCGTCGTCTCGGTGCCGTCCAGCCGAACCCGATCCGCCTGGACTGAGTTCTGAAGGCCATGGTGAGTGACGCAGAAATGGTGCTCGGTAAAGCGTCAGGTAAGTGGCAGTGTTCCGGCAGTCCTGGGCGGGCAGGAGCTGCGGTTTGGCGTGGGCACCGAGCTGGGGTCGTGGGACGCGGTGCGACAGCTCACTGGAGGGCATGAAATCCGCTCAGTGAGGTTTTCTCGGCGAAATGATCTCCGCGAAGCAGGCTGATCGGCGCATGTCGGGATGGATCGGTCCGGGCGGCCCCAGCTCTGGACAGACGTAAAGCCCCTGGTAGGACAGGTCTCACCACAAGATCATGTCCGTAACACCAGAGGCTTCACGTTGGTCACCTATGTTGCCACGCTCGACGTCCCGCGCCATGTCGTGGAGTACCTGTCCCGCCTGCTCGCAGCGCACCGACGGCACATCGGCACCCCACGCGGCAGCCGGGCACTGGGCCCGTTCCGGCAGGCCGTGCTGATCCTGCGCTGGTTCCGCGAGCGCGGCTGCGTGCACTGCCTGGCCCGCGACGCCGGCGTCTCCCAGGCCACTGGCTACCGCTACCTGCACGAAGGCATCGACGTTCTCGCCGAGAAGGCCCCGGACCTGCACCAGGTCCTGGGCCGCTGCCAACG
>NZ_JBSGBN010000016.1:0-11906 GCF_053601275.1 Streptomyces sp. NPDC004752
CACCGTTCGCCCCGGTAGAGGGCCGATCCTCATAGCAATACGCAAGCCGGCGACACAGGTACCACGCAAGCCGGCGACACAGGTACCGGGAGCCACCCCCACCCGGCAGGCGGCTACGCCGTCCCGCTGATCCGCGGCAACGAGGTCACGGACGTGTGGGGCGCCGTGGCCTGCGGCTGCTCCGCTGCGGGCTTCGCGTGCGAGGCGGTCGCGCGGACGGACCGCAGACGGCGGCTGACGGCCTCGTCGAGGGTCACCGGCCGCTGCATCTGCGCGGCGAGCCGCCCGGCCTCCTGGCCGAGCCGGGCGACGTCCTCCCACGGGAGCCGCACCACCAGGGAGAGCTCCGCCTCGCCGTCCGGCAGGGCATGCATCGCGGGGAATGCCTGGGGGGTGATTCTGTCGTTCATCGCCTGGTCCTCACGTCGGTTGCCCAGGGATACGCAGCCGCGCCCGGCGGCGTTCACCGATTCACCCGACGCCTCACGGGCAGTACTCCTGTGTGGTCATCCCCGTCCATGACGTGAATCCGGTACGCCGCACCCCCTGGGTGACGTACGCGTTGATCGCCGCGAACGTCCTGGTCTTCCTGGCCACGCCCGGCACGGCCGGTTCCGTGTCCGGCGGCGGCGACCTCGCGCAGCTGTGCCATCTGCAGGCGTTCATGGATCACTACGCGGCGGTGCCCAGAGAGCTGATCCAGCATCAGCTGCCGCGGCTGGTCCCGACCGGCGCGGTGGGCGTCGGCCCACAGGGACCGGGCTGCGTGGTGGCCCCGCCGGCCTACGACAAGTCGCCGCCGCTGTCGGTCTTCACGGCGATGTTCGTGCACGGCGGCTGGCTCCACCTGCTGGGCAACATGCTGTTCCTGCTGATCTTCGGCAACAACGTCGAGGACCGGATGGGCCACGTCCGGTACGTCCTCTTCTACGTCGTCTGCGGCTACGCGGCCGGGTACGGCTTCGCACTGCTCAACGCCTCCTCGGCCGAGCCGCTGATCGGCGCGTCCGGGGCGATCGCCGGTGTCCTCGGCGCCTACCTGGTGCTGTATCCGAGGGCCAGGGTCTGGGTCCTCGTCCCGTTCCTGGTCTTCCTGCCGCTCAGGCTGCCGGCCTGGCTGGTGCTGGGCTTCTGGTTCGTACTCCAGGCGGTGTACTCGTCCGGGCTCGGCGTCTCCGGCACCGGAACGGTGGCGTACTCGGCGCACATCGTCGGCTTCGTCGTCGGCCTGCTGTGCGCGCTGCCGCTGCGGCCGGGCACCCCACCGCCGCCGGAGCCGCCCCGGCTGCTGTTCGGCAGGCAGGCCCGGCCCCGGCAGACATGGTGAGTCAGCGGGCGGTACGGGTGTGCACGTACTCCGCGAGCCGGGTCAGCGCGTCCGGGTCGGTGTCGGGCGGCACGCCGTGGCCGAGGTTGAAGACATGGCCCTCCAGCCCGGCCGCCGCGTCGAGCACCTCGCGGGTCTTCGCCTGGACGGCCTCCTCGCCGGCGAAGAGGACCGTGGGGTCGAGGTTGCCCTGGAGCGCCTTGCCGGGGCCGACGCGGCGGGCGGCCTCGTCGAGCGGGACGCGCCAGTCGACGCCGACGACGTCCGCGCCGGCCTCGCCCATGAGCTTCAGCAGTTCGCCGGTGCCGACGCCGAAGTGGATCCTTGGGACGCCGTGGTCGGCGACGGCGCGGAGCACCTTGGCGGAGGCGGGCAGCACGGAGCGCCGGTAGTCGGCGGGGGCCAGCGCGCCGGCCCAGGAGTCGAACAGCTGGACCGCGGAGGCGCCCGCCTCGATCTGCACCTTCAAGAAGGCGGCCGTGATGTCCGCGAGGCGGTCGAGCAGGTCGGCCCACAGCTCGGGGTCGCCGTACATCATCGCCTTCGCGTTCTGGTAGGTCCGGGACGGGCCGCCCTCGACGAGATAGCTCGCCAGGGTGAACGGGGCGCCGGCGAAGCCGATGAGCGGGGTCGGCCCGAGTTCGCGGGTGAGCAGGCCGATGGCCTCGGTGACGTAGGGGACGTCCTCGGGGGTGAGGGCGCGCAGCCGGTCGAGGTCGGCACGGGTGCGGACGGGGCGCTCGACGACGGGGCCGACGCCGGGCTTGATGTCGAGGTCGACACCGATGGCCTTGAGCGGGACGACGATGTCGCTGTAGAAGACCGCCGCGTCCACATTGTGCCGGCGCACCGGCTGGAGTGTGATCTCGGTGACCAGTTCGGGGCGAGTGCAGGACTCCAGCATCGGGATGCCCTCGCGCACCTTGCGGTACTCGGGCAGGGAGCGGCCGGCCTGGCGCATGAACCACACGGGGGTGTGCGGTACGGGTTCGCGTCGGCACGCCTTGAGGAAGGCGCTGTCGTACGTGGCGGTCGGCTGCTGGCCCGTGGGGCTTGCGTTGGCACTCACGTCGGCAAGTCTCGCACGGCCCCGAACCCGGTCGGGCCAGGCCCTCGACCGGAGACGGCGGCGCCCTGGGGTGCGGCGTTTAGGTGGTGTCTCTCCCTGCGCGGGGCGCCCGTTCCCCTTACTCTTCCCCGCATGGCTGCGGCTCAGGGACGACTGTCGGACGGCGCTGGTGGGATGGACGAGGCGAAGGGGGCCAGGGAGGCGGACCGGCACATGGACAGTTCGGCTCCGCCACCCTTCCGGGCCGCGGTCGAGGCGCTGCGGACCGCGCGGCCGCGGCCGCAGATCGAGGTGGAGACGACGCCCGCGCCCCAGCGGCTCGCCCCCTACGCGCACGCTCTGGAGGCGGTGGTCGTCGACGGTGACCAGGATCTGGCCGACGGCCGGCTGATCCTGCTGCACGAACCGGCCGGGCACGACGCCTGGCACGGCACCTTCCGGCTGGTGACGCTGGTGCGCGCGGAGCTGGAGCCCGAGATGGCGGCCGACCCGTTGCTGCCGGAGGTGTGCTGGTCGTGGCTGACCGGCGCGCTCCAGGCGCGCGGGCTCTCGTACGGCGAGCCGAGCGGCACCGTGACCCGCGCGGGCTCGCACTACTTCGGCGGGCTGTCCGCGCGCCCGCCCGCCTCGCAGATCGAGATCCGGGCCTCCTGGACGCCCCGGGAGGGGCTGGGCGGGGTGCCGGACACGGCGGCCCATCTGGCCGCCTGGTGCGATCTGCTGGCCCAGGTCGCGGGGTTGCCGCCGGCCGCTCCGGGCGACGCGTCGG
Organism: Streptomyces sp. NPDC004752; assembly: GCF_053601275.1. Classification (NCBI taxonomy): domain Bacteria; kingdom Bacillati; phylum Actinomycetota; class Actinomycetes; order Kitasatosporales; family Streptomycetaceae; genus Streptomyces; species Streptomyces sp. NPDC004752. The sequence continues at coordinate 3,166 of NZ_JBSGBN010000016.1, forward strand.
TGGTCACTCTGCCGCAGCGCAGGGACCCGCAGTCCCGCTGACCGCCCGGCCACCGGACGATCATCATGTCGTTGACCATCTCTTTGTCGATACGGCCACTTTCAGTCCTCGAAGCGAACCCGCTCGAACCGACTCGATCTTCGGCTGATCGATCGCGTGTCCGAATTGCTCGGATTGTTCTCACCAGATCGTGATCATTCTCTAAAGGCGAACGGGTTTGGTGCCGAAGACGACTGTGACCTTGAAAGCACGGTTCGTCCTGGCTTCATCCCCCCACGAGCCGGCCCCGTCCCGCCCCCCAGGAGGCCTGGTGTCCGTTCTCCTTGAGCAACCCGCAAGCCTGGTCGCCTACCGCCCGAACAAGCCGACCGCCATGGTGGTCGTGGCCGACCCGCGCGTCCGCTCCACCGTCACCCGCCATCTGTGGGCGCTCGGTGTGCGCGATGTCATCGAGGCCTCGTCCGTCGCGGAGGCTCGTCCCCGCATCGGCAACCCCCGCGACATCTGCGTCGCCGACGTCCATCTGCCGGACGGTTCCGGCCTGACCCTGCTGTCCGAGACCCGAGCCGCGGGCTGGCCCAACGGCCTGGCACTGTCCGCCGCCGACGACATCGGGGCCGTGCGCAACGCCCTGGCCGGCGGGGTCAAGGGCTATGTCGTCACCGGCACCCGGACCAACATCGGACTCCCCGCCCGACCCGGCGCCGCCCCCATCGGCTCGGCCGCCGCCCGTATGCACCGCCGCCCCCCGGGCGCCCCGAGCCACCCGGGAGGTTATCGCGAACTGTCCGGCCGCGAGGTCGAGGTACTGCGCCTGGTCGCCGAGGGCCAGTCGAACAAGGCCATCGGCGTCTCGATGGGCCTTTCCGCACTGACCGTCAAGAGCCATCTCGCCCGCATCGCCCGCAAGTTGGGCACCGGTGACCGGGCCGGCATGGTCGCCGTGGCCCTGCGCACCGGCATCATCCACTGAGCCCGCCGACGATCATGTCCCCCACGTTTCGGCAACCTGACTGATTTCTGACTGGTTTACGACCCCACGGCGCCCGTCGACGGAACGTTCCGTCGACGGGCGCCTTCGATCCACGGATACCCTTGACAGGTGACCGACGCCCAAGAGACCGCAGCAGACATGCCACTGCGCACCACCGGAGCGACCCCTGCGGACCACGGCGGATCTTCTGCGGCGGAGGCGCCGATCCCTTTGCTCGAACCACGTGAGGGCATTCCGCCCGTGATCGCCGACGAGTCCGCGCTGGCCGAGACCGTCGCCGCCTTCGCCGCGGGCTCCGGCCCCGTCGCCGTCGACGCCGAGCGCGCCTCCGGCTACCGCTACGGCCAGCGGGCCTATCTGGTGCAGCTGCGCCGCGCGGGCGCGGGGACCGCGCTGATCGACCCGGTGGCCTGCCCCGACCTGTCCGGTCTCGGCGAGGCGCTGGCCGGCGTCGAGTGGGTGCTGCACGCTGCCACCCAGGACCTGCCGTGCCTGCGCGAGATAGGCATGGTGCCCGGCCGGCTCTTCGACACGGAACTGGCGGGACGGCTCGCCGGGTTCCCGCGGGTCGGGCTCGGCGCGATGGTCGAGGGCGTCCTCGGCTTCGTCCTGGAGAAGGGCCACTCGGCCGTCGACTGGTCGACCCGGCCGCTGCCCGAGCCGTGGCTGCGGTACGCCGCGCTGGACGTGGAGCTCCTCGTCGACCTGCGCGACGCGCTGGAGAAGGAACTGGACCGGCAGGGCAAACTGGACTGGGCCCAGCAGGAGTTCGACGCGATCGCCTCGGCCCCGCCGCCCGAGCCCCGCAAGGACCCCTGGCGGCGCACGTCCGGTATGCACAAGGTGCGGCGGCGGCGCCAGCTCGCCGTGGTGCGCGAGCTGTGGCAGACCCGGGACCAGATCGCACAGCGCCGGGACGTGTCGCCGGGCAAGGTGCTCAGCGACGCGGCCATCGTGGAGACGGCGCTCGCCCTGCCGGGCACCGTACACGCCCTCGCGGCGCTGAACGGATTCGGCCATCGGACCGGGCGGCGCCAGCTGGAGCAGTGGCTGGCCGCGGTGGAGCGGGCCAGGGCACTGCCCGAGGCCGCGCTGCCGCAGCCGGGACAGCAGGTCACCGGGCCGCCCCCGCCGCGGGCCTGGGCCGACAAGGACCCGGCCGCCGCCGCCCGGCTGTCCGCGGCCCGCGCCGCCGTCTCGGCGCTGGCCGAGCGGCTCGCCCTGCCGCAGGAGAACCTGATCACGCCGGACACGGTGCGACGGCTGTGCTGGGAGCCGCCGAAGCCCGCCGGCGCCGACGCCGTGGCCGCGGCCCTCGCCGGGTACGGGGCGAGACCGTGGCAGATCGAGCAGGTGACCCCCGCGCTCGTGACCGCGCTCTCGGCCCGGGCGAAGGCCGACCAGGCCCCCTCCTAGTACCACATAGGCCGCGTACTACAGAGGCGGACGCGGCCCTGTCGCGATGCACCGGGCGGGAGCGGCTCATCCCGGTCGCTCTCCGGGGAAGCCGCCCAGTCGGCCGCCGTAGGGGCTGCGCACGCGGAACAGGAACGTCGAAATCGCGCCAAGATCCTTGAACGGCATGAAGAGGAAGTCAGGGTACGCACCCCGTGCCACCCCGGTGCTCACTCCCCGGGGTGGCACGGCGCCGCCGATGGTGTGACCTTCAACGCTGTCGCCTGCGGGACTGGGCAGTCACGTTACTGATAAGTAGCATGGGTACTGAGCGCGCGCTCAGCGCTGCGCGGCAGTGCCATCCCGCACCCTGGAGGAGAGCCATCGTGCCTCGTACCGTCAGGGATGTCGTCTTCGTCGACGGCGTCCGCACCCCGTTCGGCAAGGCGGGTCCGAAGGGCATCTACCACGAGACCCGCGCCGACGACCTCGTCGTGAAGGCGATCCGGGAACTGCTGCGCCGCAACCCCGGTCTGGACCCGGAGCAGATCGACGAGGTCGCCGTCGCCGCGACCACGCAGATCGGCGACCAGGGCCTGACCCTGGGCCGCACGGCCGGCATCCTCGCCGGTCTCCCCCAGTCCGTCCCGGGCTATTCGATCGACCGGATGTGCGCCGGCGCGCTGACCGCCGTCACGACCACCGCCGGTTCGATCGCCTTCGGCGCGTACGACGCCGTCATCGCCGGCGGTGTGGAGCACATGGGCCGCCACCCGATGGGCGAGGGCGTGGACCCGAACCCGCGCTTCGTGAGCGAGAAGCTGGTCGACGAGTCCGCCCTGTTCATGGGCATGACCGCGGAGAACCTGCACGACCGCTTCCCGCACCTGACCAGGCTGCGCGCCGACGAGTACGCGGTGCGTTCGCAGGAGAAGGCCGCCAAGGCGTACGCCAACGGAAAGATCCAGCGGGATCTGGTGCCGATCTCGGTGCGCCGCACCGACCCCGAGGCGGGCGAGACCGGCTGGGGTCTGGTCACCGCCGACGAGCCGATGCGCCCGGGGACCACGCTGGAGAACCTGGCGAACCTGAAGACGCCGTTCCGGGTGCACGGCCGGGTCACCGCGGGCAACGCGGCCGGTCTCAACGACGGTGCCACCGCCTCGATCATCGCCGCCGAGGACTTCGCCCGCGAGCACGACCTGCCGGTCGCGATGCGTCTGGTCTCCTACGCCTTCACCGGAGTCGAGCCCGAGGTCATGGGCTACGGCCCGATCCCGGCCACCGAGAAGGCCCTCGCCAAGGCGGGCCTGTCCATCTCCGACATCGGCCTGTTCGAGATCAACGAGGCGTTCGCCGTCCAGGTCCTGGCCTTCCTCGACCACTACGGCATCGCGGACGACGACGAGCGCGTCAACCAGTACGGCGGCGCCATCGCCTTCGGCCACCCGCTGGCCGCCTCCGGCGTCCGGCTGATGACGCAGCTGGCCCGCCAGTTCGAGGAGCAGCCGAGCGTCCGCTACGGCCTGACCACCATGTGCGTCGGCTTCGGCATGGGCGCCACCGTCGTCTGGGAGAACCCGCGCTTCGAGGGGGACAAGTGAGCACCACCACGGATCTGTTGAAGGGTGCGGCCGAGCTGTTCCCCGGCGAGGTCGTCACGCAGGCGCACGTACGCCACCTCGATCTGCCGTTCGGCGCCGGTCGCTTCGCGCTGATCACGCTGGACAACGGCCTCGACCACACCAAGCCGACCACCTTCGGCCCGGCCTCGCTGGCGAACCTGAACACCGCGATCGACCAGGTCGAGGCGGAGGCCGCGGCGGGCGGGATCGTCGGCGCGGGCGTCACCGGCAAGCCGTTCGTCTTCGCGGTCGGCGCCGACCTCAAGGGCGTCGAACTGCTGACGAACCACGAGGACGCGCTCGCCATCGGCAAGGGTGGCCACGAGGTCTTCAAACGCCTCGCCCGCCTCGCGGTGCCGACCTTCGCCTACTACAACGGTGCCGCCATGGGCGGCGGTGTCGAGGTCGGCCTGCACTGCTCCTACCGCACGGTGTCCAAGGCCATCCCCGCCTTCTCGCTGCCCGAGGTGTTCCTGGGCCTGGTGCCGGGCTGGGGCGGCTGCACCCTGCTGCCGAACCTGATCGGCGCCGACAAGGCGGTCTCGGTCATCATCGAGAACAGCCTCAACCAGAACAGGCAGCTCAAGGGCGAGCAGGTCTTCGACCTGGGCATCGCCGACGCGATCTTCGAGGGCGCCGACTTCCTGGAGCGGTCGCTTCTCTGGACGGCCCAGGTGATCAAGGGCGACATCGCGGTCGAGCGCCCGGTGATCGACCGCGGCGAGGCATGGGACCAGGCCGTCGCCAGGGGCCGCTTCATCGCCGACGGCAAGGTGCACGGCGCGGCGCCTGCCGCCTACCGCGCCCTCGACATCATCGCCGCGGCGAAGAACGGCGAGCTGCAACAGGGTTACGACGCCGAGGACCAGGCCCTCGCCGACCTGATCATGGGCGGCGAACTGCGCGCCGGTCTCTACGCGTTCAACCTGGTGCAGAAGCGCGGCAAGCGCCCGGTGGGCGCCCCCGACAAGAACCTGGCCCGTCCGGTCACCAAGGTCGGTGTCGTGGGCGCCGGTCTGATGGCCTCGCAGCTCGCCCTGCTCTTCCTGCGCCGTCTCGAAGTGCCCGTCGTCCTCACGGACATCGACCAGGAGCGGGTCGACAAGGGTGTGGGCTACGTCCACGGCGAGATCGACAAGCTGCTCGGCAAGGGCCGCATCGGCCAGGACCGGGCCAACCGGCTCAAGGCGCTGGTCACCGGCGTCCTGGACAAGGCCGAGGGTTTCGCGGACGCCGACTTCGTCATCGAGGCGGTGTTCGAGGAGATCGGCGTCAAGCAGCAGGTGTTCGCGGAGGTCGAGGCGGTCGCCCCGGAGCACGCGATCCTCGCCACCAACACCTCCTCGCTCTCCGTGACAGAGATGGCGTCGAAGCTGAAGCACCCCGAACGGGTCGTCGGGTTCCACTTCTTCAACCCGGTCGCGGTCCTCCCGCTGCTGGAGATCGTGCGCGGCGAGCAGACGGACGACGCGTCGCTGGCGACCGCGTTCGCCGTGGCCAAGAAGCTGAAGAAGACCGCGGTCCTGGTGAAGGACGCCCCGGCGTTCGTCGTCAACCGCATCCTCACCCGCTTCATGGGCGAGATCCAGAACGTCATCGACGAGGGCACGCCGGTCGAGGTCGCGGAGAAGGCGGTGGAACCCCTGGGCCTGCCGATGTCGCCGCTGGTCCTCCTGGAGCTGGTCGGCCCGGCGATCGGCCTGCATGTGTCGGAGACCCTCAACCGGGCGTTCCCGGACCGCTTCACGGTCTCCCCGAACCTCGCGGCCGTCGTCAAGGCCGGCAAGCGCGGCTTCTACGTCTACGACAGCGGCAAGCCGGAGCTGGACCCCGAGGTCGCCGCGCTCCTGAAGCAGGGCGACGTCGTGCTGACCGAGGAGCAGGTGCGGGCGCGGGTGCTGGACGCGGTGGCGCAGGAGATCGGGCTCATGCTCGACGAGGGCGTCGTCGCCGCGGCCCAGGACATCGACCTCTGCCTCATCACGGGCGCCGGCTGGCCCTTCCACCTGGGCGGCATCACCCCGTACCTGGACCGCGAGGGCGTCTCCGAGCGCGTCACCGGCAAGCGGTTCCTGGCGCCGGGCGTGGCCGACGTCCCGGCATAGCAGCACACCGACCGTTCCGGGTGCCCGCGCTCCCCTCGGCGGGGGGCGCGGGCACCCGTCGTAGTCCCTCGCCGTCGCCTGCGAACTTCAGCCTGGTGGAGAGCTGGTGGTGGAAATCGCGGCGTGCGTCAGCAACTCTGGCGCGGGCGACCTTGAGGCGGGCCTTGGCGCGGTTCTTTGATCCCTTCTGCTTGCGGGACAACTCCTGCTGGGCCCTCTTCAGCTTCTTCTCCGCGCGCCGCAGGAAGCGCGGGGAGTCGATCTTCTCGCCGGTGGACAGGACCGCGAAGTGGGTCAGGCCGAGATCGATGCCGATGGTGCGGTCGCTCTCCGGCATCCGTGTCCGGTCGGCGGCGGGGTCGGTGTCGATGCCGAAGGAGGCGCAATACCTGCCGGCCGCGTCCTTGACAACCGTGACAGAGGTGGGGGCGGTGGGCAGCGTGCGGGACCACTTCACCTTCACCACGCCCATCTTCGGCAGGTTCAGACGGCCGCTGCCGGTGATGTTCCAGCGGGCGTTGGCGGTGAAACGGACCGACTGCCGGGCGTCCTTACGTGACTTGAAGCGGGGCGGGCCCGGCCCCGGGCCCTTGCGCGCCCCTTTGAGGGAGGCGAAGAAATTGCGGTAGGCGGCCTCGGCATCGCGCAGGGACTGCTGGAGGACAACCGCGGAGACCTCGCCCAGCCAGCACCGCCCGACTGTCCGTTTCGCCTCCGTGATCAGGCGGGTGGACAGCTGTCCGGCCGTCGGAAACGGCAGCCCGGCCCTCCGAGCGTCCTCGCGGGCACGCACGGCGTCGTTGAACACGACCCGGGCGCACCCGAACGCCCTGGCCGGCGCGGCCTGCTGAGCGGCATCGGGGTACAGCCTGAAGGCATACCGGAGCTGCATGACGATCACACCAGGCAAATCGAACCCACGCCGCCACCGGGAACACGCGAGCGACCTGTCACCGTCACGAAGCAGGATCCGGCTCCGCCGGAACGCCACCGCGACGCCCCGCGACGCGACCACAAAGAATCGCTTCACCCCCGGCCTGAAGGCCGGAGCACCGCGAATGAATCCCGGTAGCCGAAAGTGCCCATGATGGCGCCGGATGCGGTGAGGGACATGTCGGCGGCGCGGGCGATTCCGAAATCGATGATGCGCGGTCCGTCGGGGCCGAGCAGGACGTTGCCGGGCTTCAGGTCCCGGTGGACGACGTCAGCACTGTGAATCGCCGCGAGGGCCGTGGCGACACCGGTCGCGAGGCGCAGCAGGGCGTCGGCGGTGAGGGGGCCATGCTGCCGTACCTCGGCGGCAAGCGTGGGGCCCGGAACATACTCGCTGACGATGAACGGAATACCGTCGAGCGCATCCGGCACATCGCCGGGCCCGCCCTGTCCATCGCCCGGTCTCCAGTCCTCCGGCCGCTCATGCCCGCGCCACGGACTCGGCCCGTTTTCGTACCCGGCCACAGACACGTCCAGGATGCGGGCCGTACAGAACGAGGCTACGCGGCGAGCCGCTTCCGCCTCCCGCCAGAAGCGGCCTCGCTCGGCCGGCTCGGCCCCCTGATGCAGCGTCTTGAGCGCGCCCCGGGCGCCACCCGCGTCATACGCCTCGTACACCACGCCCTGCCCGCCGACACCGAGCCTCGCGGCCAGCCAGTACCCGCCCAGCCGCTCGGGATCCTCTGCCGTTAGTGGAGTCGCCAACCCGCTTTCCCCCAAAGGTAGTTGACTCGCGCCCACGGTGGCGCACCGTCGATGCCACGGGGCGCTGCCGGGGACAACGACTCGGTGGCTCGACCTGCGGGGGCCAGCCGTTCCGGTCACCCGCGCGGGGAAGATCGCCCGCCTCTTCCAGCAGCCACGGCACCCGTCGGTGTGCGGTCCGGATACCGGGCGACGCGGTCCGGGTGGTGCCGGTGCGGGAGTGCGGAGCCCGGTCGCCGCAGTGGTCCGCCTGACCGGCCGGGCACGGTGCAGGGCCACTCCGCCGCCCGCGTTGCCCGGCGCCGTCATCGAACCCACCGGCGCCCGGCGGGCCGACGGCACCGCCACGCGCACCGGCCGAGCCGGGTCGCGGCGCACGGCACCGGCGGGGTGCACGGCGCGCACGGGCCTCGGAAGCCGTGGGACGCTGGCGATATGGACGTGGAGTCTTTGGTGCTCGTGGTCGTCGACGGGGCGAACGTGATCGGGTCGGTGCCCGACGGGTGGTGGCGGGACCGGAAGGGTGCCGCCGAGCGGCTGCGGGACCGGCTGGCCGCCGACGGGCTGCCCGGCCGTCCCACCCCCGTGGAGATCGTGCTCGTAGTCGAGGGCGCTGCGCGCGACGTGGAGTCCGTGCCGGGGGTGCGGGTGGAACCGGCGCCCGGCTGCGGCGACGACCGCATTGTCGAACTGGTCGCCGGGCATCCGCACCGGCCCCGCCTGGTCATCACGGCCGACCGTGAACTACGCCGCAGAGTAACCGAGTTGGGCGCGGAGGTGGCGGGACCACGCACGGCACTGAGGTGAGCGGACCACCCACCACGGGCGGACGGACCACCGTGAGCAACCCGCCAGCCGTGCGCGGACAGGCCACCATGAATAGCCCGCCCACCGTGCGCGGACGGGCCACCATGAGCAACCCGC